>JAPLGV010000494.1 GCA_026389975.1 Chloroflexota bacterium | reverse complement strand
GCGGCCCGCTCCAGCAGACGCTCGAACTCGAGTTGGAACTCGCCACTCCCCTCACCCTCGCCCCACACCAGAAGTCGCGCTCGAAAGAGCGGACCACCCTTCCCATTACGACCACCGTCACTCTGACGAACGGCGTCCCGCGTGTGGACATCCACACTACAGTAGATAACCGCGCCCGCGACCATCGCTTGCGCGTCCACTTCCCGGCGCCATTCGCCGCCGGGACCGGTGCCCAGGATGGGCACTTCGACGTCATCGAGCGCCCGGTCGGTGTTCCAGCCTTCGATGAGACCTGGGTCGAGCAGCCCAGGCCCGAGGTCCCTCAGCGAGCGTTTACCAGCGTTACGGATGGCAAGTCCGGGTTGACGGTCGCCAACCGCGGCCTGCCAGAAGTGGAAGTCCTGAAGAACTCAGCCGGGAACGCCGAGATCGCCGTCACCTTGCTGCGCTGCGTCGGCTGGTTGTCGGCGATTTTCTCCACCCGCAAGGGACATGCCGGTCCATCCCTGGAAACGCCCGGGGCGCAGATGCCCGGACCATGGGCGTTCGACTATTCCATCATTCCGCACGCTGGCAGTTGGCAGAAGGCCTTTGCACAGGCTTACGCATTCGAGACACCCATGCGCCTCGCCTGCACCGGTCTGCACACCGGGACGCTGCCGGTTTCTGGTTCGTTCGTGAAGGTCGAACCGGCGGCATTTGTCGTCAGCGCCGTCAGACACGAGATTATCAGCGTGCTATTCCAGAATTAACGAAATCAGGGCGACCCAATGTGGTCGCCCTGAAGCCACAAAATGGTTCTCTGGGAATCGCCGTGGCGATAGAAATTTCCAAAGACCCCACAAAATATGAGCTCGGCTATAATGAGGGCAACCGGAGGTGCCATGCCAAACGTCTTTGCTTCCCAACACCCGCTCGTAGCCCATAAACTATCCCGGCTGCGTGACAGGAACACCGAACCCAAAAAATTTCGCGAACTCGTACGCGAGATTGCCGCCCTGCTGGCCTACGAAGCCACCGCGGACCTGGTCACTGTTCCACGACCACTGGAGACGCCGCTCACTGCGATGACCGGCGCGGAACTGAAAGAGAAAATCGGCCTCGTCCCGATCCTGCGGGCCGGACTGGGGATGGCGGAGGGCATCTGGGAATTAATGCCCACCGCCGAGGTCTGGCACATTGGCCTGTATCGGGATGAGCAGACGCTCAAGCCGGTGCAATACTACAACAAACTGCCGGTCGAGCCGACCGTATCCGTCTGTCTCATTCTGGACCCAATGCTGGCCACCGGCGGTTCAGCGGTTGCCACCACCGATATCGTAAAGCGCTGGGGTGTGAAGAAAATCAAGTTCGTCGGCGTGATCGGCGCACCGGAAGGTATTGCCGCCATGCAAAAAGCTCATCCGGATGTACCCATTTACCTGGCCGCCATTGATGACCACCTGAACGAACACGGCTATATCGTGCCGGGTCTGGGCGATGCCGGCGACCGTCAGTTTGGGACGGGGTGAGGAGTTTACCCTTCACGTAGTTGGGGGCTCTTCGCGTGATTTTTGTGAATTAAATCCCAAAATTGCAAATCTGCCAGAATTTCTGTATACTGAACAAGTTAGTCGCCCTGTTCAGCCACCCAACACAGGCTCCCGCGGATGGTTCGCCTTCGCTCACCATATGCAGCGGCTTCGCCAGAAATGCACGATAATCGAGAAGGAGTCTTGCCGGTCCCGCCGCTGCCGCAACGAAATAAAGTTTTGTAGGAGCTACAATGGTTGTCTGTCCCTGGTGTGGAACGAATTACACAGCCTTTCAATCCAATTGCAGCAAATGCGGCGGGCCAATCCAGGCGTCGCAAACCTTCCCGGCCTCGGGTCGCGAAGACGAAGTACTCATGCCGCCTCCCCCGCCGCGCGACATCTCCGACAACTACCGCTGGAAATTGATGCTCGCCGACGCTTGGTCAATGACAGCAGGGATCTTCGCCCTGATCGGCTCGATCTTCTCCCTCGTTGGCCTGGTCCTGACCATTGCCATCATCACCGCCTTCGTCGGTCTCCCGTTTCTCGGCATAGGACTCTTATTCCTGGGAGGCGGCGGATATGTTCTATATTGGCGTTATCAGGAAGCATTGAAAGGGATGAACATCCTGCGGAACGGCGAGGCCGTAATCGGCCGGGTCACCAGGACCGAATTGAATTATTCCGTCCAGGTCAACGGGCTCAATCCATTGACGATCGGGTATCAATTCCAGGTGTCCGGGAAGGATTATCAAAGTACGGTCACCGCGCTGAATCATATTAATCTGCAATTCGAACCCGGCAAGCCGGTCTGCGTTTTGTACCTGCCCAATGCACCGGAGTACAATTCGCTTTATCCGCACCCGTGAGACTGCGGGCAGCTAGCCCACCGCGCGACGGTAACACCAGACCGTTGGACGATGGTACAGGCAATATCTCCACTGAGTTCGACATCACTCCGTAATAAAAAGCAACTGTCTTGAATATCAAGGCAGTTGCTTTTTATTACCGTCAGCCCACATCCATCCCGGTCAACCTTGTCAGGATCCGGTGAAATAACCAGAACGGCAAGATCAACAAGATATGCAGCACGCCGCTCAGCCCGAAGATCATCGCCAGCGCCTGCAGAAACCGGTTGAACGGCGGGGCCAAGTTCGCCAGCATCCAGGTCCCCGCACTGGCAAGGATGGCAGCCGCCACCAGCCCCAG
>JAPLGV010000050.1 GCA_026389975.1 Chloroflexota bacterium | reverse complement strand
ATTCCGTCCTCCACCTCCTCTCCACCATATCCTCCATCACCAGTCTCTCATCCCACGGATTACCCAACTCCCGCCGCACCGCCGCCCACACCACATCCGGCAGCGGCACCACGTGATATACATTCTCCCGGATCACTCGCCGCCACTAGCCGAGGCGGCATCATGCCGCCATCGGCTGTTTCGACGCCAGTTCCAGCAATCCCAGCTGTTAGGCATAAATCCGTCCCGGCAATTCCCGCCGGGACAATCTTTATCTTGGGGTAAAATCAACTCATCACACTGATCACTGCTCACTGGTACCTGATAACGATGTTAATCCACTCCGCCTCCCAACTCCTGACCCTCCCCGGCGGCCCCCAGCGCGGGACCGACCTCGGCCGCCTCGCCATCATCGAGGATGGCGCGCTGCTCGTCCGCGACGAGAAGATCGCCGCCGTTGGGACCACCCGCGAACTGCGCCGCGCCCACGCCGACGAACCGACCCTGGACGCCTCCGGCTGCGTGGTCATGCCCGGCTTCGTGGACCCGCACACCCATATCGTCTGGGCCGGGGAGCGGGCCGCCGAGTTCGAGATGAAAATGGCCGGGGCCAAATACCTCGACATCCTGGCGGCGGGCGGCGGGATCAACTCAACGGTCCGCAAGACGCGGGAAGCCTCCATTGAAACCCTCATGGACGAGACCCGTCCGCGTCTCGCCCGTATGTTCGCCCACGGCACCACCACCGTCGAAGCCAAGACCGGCTATGGCCTCAATACCGAAACTGAATTCAAAATGTTGCAAGCCATCCTGGCCCTCGACGCCGCCGGTCCGCTCGAACTGGCTCCGACGTTTCTGGGTGCGCACGCCATCCCTCCAGAATATAAAGGCAACCCGCAAGCCTATACTGACCTGCTGTGCGCAGAGATGCTGCCGTTCATCCGCCAGTGGTGGAGCAGCCAGCCGTCAACGGCCAACCGCCCGCTGCCTTTTGTGGATGTCTTCTGCGAGACCGGCGCTTTCGACCTGGCCCAGTCCCGCCAGATATTGACCAAAGCCAAAGAGTTGGGCTTCCCGCTCAAACTCCACGCCGACGAGTTCGACAACCTGGGCGGCGCTTTGCTGGGCGTCGAACTGGAGGCTGGTTCGGTAGACCATTTAGTGAAGACATCCGATGGTGACATTCAGGCACTGGCTTCGAGCGATACCGTGGCCGTCTCGCTGCCCTGTACGCCCTTTGGCCTGGCCGAGAGCGAATACACCCCGGCGCAGAAAATCATCGCCGCTGGCGGCCTCCTGGCACTGGCCAGCGACTGTAACCCCGGTACCGCTTGGTGCGAATCCATGCAGTTCGTCATTGCGCTGGCGTGCCGGTCCCTGAAACTGACGCCTGCCCAAGCCATTGCTGCCGCCACCATCAACGCCGCCCACGCCATCCGCCGCGCCGACCGGATTGGCTCCCTCGAACCCGGCAAGCAGGCTGACCTGCTCATCCTATCCGTACCGGATTACCGTCACCTTGGCTATCGCTTCGGGACGAACCTCGTCAAACAGGTCATCAAGCGGGGGCGGGTTTACTCGGTGGAGACCGGTACTCACCCCGTGGAACATCTCGCAGAGGCGGAACGTCTCGCAGAGGCAGAGTAAGTTCCTTTCAGGAGGTTGGAGTTGTCTGTTGATTTTTCGACATTCCCATCCAGTCAAATCGTCTGGCTGTTGCTGGGCGTTGTGGGTGTCGTTGTAGCGTTTGTGGTCATCCGCTTTTTCTGGACGCATATCCTGAAATATCTGTTCCAGGGCTGCCTGGTCATCCTGGCGGTCATTGCGCTGCTGGCGTTGCTCCGTTACTTCAAGGTTTTCTAACGCGTCCGACGCTGAACCAGGCCGCCGGTCTTTGTGTAAAGAGGAAAATATACCGCTAACCATGAAACCTACGCTTTCGGACCTCGAACGGCTGGCTCGCCAGGCCGGTGAACTTCTGCACCTTGGATACGAGCACGAACACCAGGTGGACTATAAGGACGTTATTGACCTCGTCACCGAAGTGGACCACCAATCTGAGACATTTATACTCGGCGAAATCCAGCGTCTCTTCCCCGGACACCAGATTGTCTCCGAGGAAATCGGCCTGGTACTTGGCCGCGAGGTTGACCAGTGGTTTGTAGACCCGCTGGACGGGACGGTCAACTATGCCCATGGCATTCCCATTTTTACTGTATCCATCGCATATGCCCGGAACGGAGTCGTGACCCTGGGCGTCGTCTACGACCCGATGCGGGACGAATTATTCGCGACCGAACGTGGGCAGGGGGCCTGGTGTAACGGACGCAGGCTCCAGGTCTCACGAGTGACGGAATTCCAGCGCAGCCTGCTCGTAACCGGTTTCCCATACGACGCTTGGTCCACGCCGCAAAACAATCTCGAATACTTTGGCCGTTTTGCCAGAATGACCCAGGGTGTGCGCCGCCTCGGCTCGGCTGCCCTGGATCTATGCTACGTGGCCGCCGGTCGTTTCGATGGTTACTGGGAATTGTCTCTCAAGCCCTGGGATGTGGCTGCCGGAGGGCTGATCGCAGCCGAAGCCGGGGCGATTGTCACCAACCTGGACGGGCAAAGCGAATATCTTACACCGCCCTGTTCCTTGCTGGCAGCCCCACCCAGCCTGTACGCGAAAATGCTGGAAATCTTGAGCGGAAAAGCGTGATTTTCGTCTGGCATTTTGCACCAGTTTTGCAGTTGGCCTGGGTTCTATAAATGTTATAATTTTCGGACTGCTTGTTACAAAAGGAGTCTCTTTTGGCTGATCTCCGTGTTGAACGACTTGCAAAAATTCTGGTGGACCACTCGGCGCAGATCAAACCCGGCGACCGGGTTGCCATCGAGGCGACCACCGCGGCCGAACCGCTGGTGCGCGCCCTCTATGCTGCCATTCTGGAACGCGGCGGGCATCCATACCTGCTGCTGGAACTGACCGATCAGGATGAGATCCTGTTCGCGGTTGCAAAAAACGAACAACTGGATGCCACCCCGCCCTTCCGTAAGCTGGCCTATGACCAGTTTGAGAGTCGCATCCGCATCCACTCGGCCACCAACCCGCGTGCCCTTTCGGGCGTGGATCCGGCCAAGCAGCGGCGGCGACAGAAGGCTCTGGCTCCCATTATGGAGGACCAAATGCGCCGCGGCGCCGACCGCTCGTTCAAATGGGTCACCACCCTGTTCCCAACCAAGGGTTTCGCCGCGGAAGCCGGGATGAGTTTAAGGAACTTCGAGGACTTCGTCTACCATGCCTGCCACGCCGACGAAGCGGACCCGGTTGCATTCTGGAAGAAGGTGGAGACCAAACAGCGCAAGATCATTGACCGCATCCAGGGCCATAACCAGGTTATCCTGCGCGGCCCGAATGTGGACCTGACCCTGTCCATCAAGGGGCGCAAGTTCCTCAACGGTGCGGGCCTCAACAACATGCCAGATGGGGAAATCTATACCGGCCCGGTCGAGGACTCGGTCAATGGCTGGGTGCGCTTCTCCTATCCTGCCATCTATAACGGTGTCATGGTCGAAGGTGTGGAATTGACCTTCACCAATGGCAGGGTCGAAAAAGCCAAGGCTGACAAGAATCAGCCCTTCCTGCTGGAAATGTGCGAGTCGGACCCGGGGGCGCGTACCCTGGGCGAATTCGCCATCGGCACGAACTACGAAATTGACCACTTCTCGCGCAACATCCTGTTCGACGAGAAACTTGGCGGTACCTTCCACATGGCGCTCGGGGCGGGCTATCCGGAAACGGGCAGCAAAAACAAGAGCATGATCCACTGGGATATGATCTGCGGCATGCAAGACGACTCCGAGATCGTTGTGGATGGAGAAGTCATCTACAAGAACGGGAAATTCACCTTTTAATAAAACCGGGCGGGGATAAACCCCGCCCCTACAAATTACCCGTCGGGGCGACCTGCATAGTCGCCCCGATATTTTATGCCCGCCAGAACCCGCGCCGCAGCGGGCGCACATCTTCCGAGATGACAAAAGCCTCCGCGTCCGTCGCATGGACGATATCCTCGACTTTCGATACATCCTTGCGCAGCACGCTGACACTCAGCATACTGACCATGCCGTCCCGGCCGCGGGCCGGGATCTCGGTCACGCCAAACCCGGAGTCTCGCAAAGCCTGGCACAGCGCTGTTCCCAACCGCTGGGTGACAATGCTGATCTTGACGTGCCCGATGGCCAGCCGTTCCTCGATCCACATCCCGACCACGTTGCCCGTGGCAAACCCGGCGGCGTAGCCGATAACGTTCAACGGATTATCCAGGTGTTGCAGTACCGAGGTGATGGCAATGACGAAGATGACTGACTGGACAAAGCCAAGCACCCAGGCAATCCCCTTGCGCCCGCGCACCACGAACAACATGCGCAGGGTGTCGCAGGTCATGTCACTGACGCGCAGGGCGAAGATGCCGAGGGCACCCAGCCAGGCAACGGGGGAGAGGAAAATTTCGAACATGGACCACCATCCTTTCAAGACCAGGTTATTTCATCGCTGGCATATACAACCGGTCTACGTATTCTTTGAGCATCCGCCGGGTGCTGAACTGCGGCGTGACCGTCCGCAGGGAATCTTTGATCATCGCCACCCACTTGTGCGGGATGTCTTCACCACCGCGTTCGGTGTAGTACAACGGGATAATCTTGTTTTCCAGCGTATTGTACAGGCTCTCAGCGTCTGCCTCATCCTGGACCTCGGAATCGAGATCGGCATCCTCGCCGATAGCCCAACCGTTGGTCCCGTTATAGGCCTCGCGCCACCAGCCGTCGAGCACCGAGAAGTTGAGCGCGCCATTCAAGGCAGCTTTCATGCCCGAGGTCCCGGAAGCTTCGTTGGGACGGCGCGGGGTGTTCATCCACACATCCACACCCTGGACCAGGTAACGGGCCAGGTTCATATCATAATCCTCAAGAAAGACGAGGCGTCCGCCGTTCTCGGCCTTTTTGACGACGCGGTAGACTTCCTGGATGAGCATCTTGCCGGGTTCATCGGCGGGATGAGCCTTACCGGCAAAGATAATTTGTACCGGGCGGTTGGGACGGTTAACGAGTTCGAGCAGGCGTTTGAGGTCACTAAGAACCAGGTTGGCGCGCTTGTATGTGGCAAAACGGCGGGCGAAGCCGATGGTCAACACATGGGGGTCGAGCATAACCCCGGAGGCGATGGCTTGCACAGGGTGGAAGTCACCATTCATCCAGCGCGTGCGAGCACGGTTGAGCACATAGAAAACCAGCTTGCGTTTGAGATGCATGCGGACCGCCCACAGCTCGTTATCGGGAATGCTGTCCACTTTGACCCAGGTCTCCGGGTCGTCGAGACGCTCGAGCCAGCCTTCGCCCAGGTATTTATCGAACAGGACGCGCAGGCGGCGGGCCATCCAGGTGGGGGTGTGAACACCGTTGGTTATATAGGTGATGGGTACATCCTCATCGTCTTTGATCTCGGGCCAAAGGAAGTGCCATATTTTGCGTGAGACGCGTCCATGCAATTCTGAAACGGCGTTGCGACCATCCGAGAGACGCAGAGCCAGGATTGCCATGCTGAAAGTTTCACCCCAGGGCTGCTGGTGACGGGCCAGGTCCACAAACTGGTCACGCCTCAAACCAAGTTCAGACCAGAAGTTAGAAAGGTTTTTGTCAATCAGCCAGAGCGGAAATTCATCATTCCCGGCCGGGACGGGTGTATGCGTGGTGAAAACATTGCCTTTGCGCGTTTTGGCGATGGCCTTTTTAAAGGTCAAACCCGTGATGACGAGTTCGCGCGCCCGCTCCAGAGTCAGGAAGGCGGCATGCGGCTCGTTCATATGCCAGACACCCGGCTCGTAGTCCATGGCCCGCAGGAGGCGTACACCGCCGAACCCCAACAATACTTCCTGGGCCACCCGCAGGTCAATGTCACTCCAGTACAGGCGGGTGGTCAACTTGCGGTCGTTGGGGGTGTTCTCGTCCAGGTTGCTATCCAGCAGGTAGAGCGGGACGCGTCCGACGCGCAGTTCCCAGATGCAGGCATTGACTGCCCGGTCGGGGAAGTTGACGGTAATCTTCAGCAGTTCCCCGTCTTTATCCCGCACCGGCAGGACCGGGAGCTCGTCAAAATTGAGCGGGTTGTTGATCGAATCCTGCCAGCCGTCTTCGGAGATGCGCTGGGAGAAGTAGCCTTCCGCGTACATCAAGCCCACGCCGACCAACGGCAGACCAAGGTCAGAGGCCTGCTTCAAATGGTCGCCGGCCAGCACTCCCAGACCGCCGGAGTAAATCGGAAGAATCTCGTGCAGGCCAAATTCCATCGAGAAGTAGGCAATGGTCTGCTTGCCACGGGTTTTGTAGGTACGGGCGGTCCAGGTATCGGTGGTTTTCAGGTAATCATCGAAACTGGTGAAGACACGGTCGTACAGTTCCAGATAGACAGGGTCCTGTGCAGCGGCATTAATCTCGAACCGACCGGCGGAGGTCAGGAAGCGCAGCGGGTTATGGTTGAGACGCTCCCACAGGGCATTATCCACGCGGTTGAAAAGTCGTTGGGCATGAGGGTTCCACGTCCACCACAGGTTGTAAGCCAGTTCGCCCAGCCGGCTAATACGGCGCGGCAGATCGAAATGGTTGGGGATTTTTGTGAGGAAAGCAGGCATCGTTTAATCCTTCCAAGCGGGTAATCATACCAAAATTCTTGAGAATTGTGTAACTATTCGATGAAGCAGAGAGTAGAAAGAGAAGAGAGTAGAGAATAGAGAATAGAGAACAGGAGGCAGACGACCGACGATGGACAATTGACGATGGAGGATGAAAAAAGGAAGATGGAAGCCGTCTCGGCTAGCGTCCCTACGATAGGGAGGAGATTGATTCGACCAGACTGAATGACATGATACGATTCGAACTTGAGAAACGAATGAGGAACGACTAACATCTGATGTTCTTTCATATATTAAGTATGAGGATAGGGATTCGATACGCGGAACGAACCTTGAAAAACCAGACGTTAAGGTGAATCCTACTCATTTTCCTCCTGCGGGTGAAGGAAATCATTAATACCCAGAT
>JAPLGV010000308.1 GCA_026389975.1 Chloroflexota bacterium | reverse complement strand
ATTGTCCAGGCAATGAAAGTTTTTGCTCAACAGCAGTCAAAGGACGCCGCGGCCGCAGTCCTTGTCACCGGGCAGAAAATGAACTGGAGCTATCGCGGCCAGGTGCTGCCGCACAACCGGCAAATGCAGGTGGAGGTCCATTTCCATAAAACGCAGCGCATTGGAAAAACGGAGCTATTTACAGGGGATGCCAGTCTGTGGGCGGACGATTCCAGAATATATGAAGTACGGAATATGGCAATCGCCATTGAGGAAAAACAGGATTAAAGATGAGCCAAAACTTAACGAAGAATTCTGCAGTGCAATTTACCGTTAACCGTAAAAAATCTCAGGCGGGTGATGTTGTGGACTTAAGTCAGGCCGCATATGAACCGCAGGTGATTGGAGCATATTTGCGCGCAATCAACCGTCCGCTTTATGTTATTGAGCAGGAAGGCAAAATCGGCCTGATCTCAGCCGATTGCGACGAGCAGACTTTTCGCAAGCAGACCGGCGTGCGATATATCACCGGTGTCCCGGCCCTGCCCATCGAAGACCTGGGAGACGCCGGTTTCAAGAAAACCTACCGGGTGCGCTGCGCTTATTATGCCGGGTCCATGGCGAACGGGATCGCTTCCGTTGAAATGGTGGTTGCATTGGGCAAGGCCGGTCTGCTGGGTTCTTTCGGCGCGGCCGGGCTGGTGCGCAGCCGGTTGGAATCTGCCATCCAGGGTATCCAGGTGGCCCTGCCAGACGGTCCGTATGCAGCCAATCTCATCCACAGCCCCAGCGAGGACGCGCTGGAAAGGAACGCCGTCGAGGTTTACCTCCAGTACGGCGTCCATGTGGTGGAGGCCTCGGCCTTTATAGACCTGACGCCCAGCATTGTGTATTATCGGGCGGCCGGACTGAGTCAGTCTGGCGACGGCGAGGTCGAAATCGCCAACCATGTCATCGCCAAACTGTCCCGGCGCGAAGTCGCCACGAAATTCATGCAACCGGCTCCGGAAAATATCCTCGACCAGTTGGTCAGCGAAGGGCGCATCACGCCGCAGCAGGCCGGACTCGCCAAAAAGGTCCCGATGGCCGACGATATAACCGTCGAGGCCGATTCGGGCGGTCACACCGACAACCGTCCGCTGGTGTGTTTGCTCCCCACGATGCTGGCCTTGCGGGATGAAATCCAGGCAAAATACAACTACCCGGTCCCGGTGCGGGTCGGGGCAGCCGGCGGCATCAGCACCCCGGCCTCGGCCCTGGCCGCGTTTATGATGGGAGCCGCTTATATCGTCACCGGCTCGGTCAACCAGTCCTGCGTTGAAGCCGGCGCGTCCGAACATACCCGCCAACTGCTGGCGCAGGCCGGCATGGCCGACGTGGCGATGGCCCCTTCGGCGGATATGTTCGAAATGGGCGTGAAAGTCCAGGTATTGAAGCACGGCACGCTCTTCCCGATGCGCGCCCAGAAACTCTACGATCTCTATTCGCGCTATGACTCGATTGAACAGATCCCGGCAGATGAGCGCGAGAAACTGGAAAAGCAGGTATTCAAACGGGACATCGAATCCATCTGGCAGGATACGGTCAAATTCTTCACCGAGCGCGACCCCGCCCAGATTGAACGCGCCCAGAACAACCCCAAGCGCAAGATGGCGCTTATTTTCCGCTGGTACCTGGGACTGGCCTCGCGCTGGTCCAACAGCGGCGAAAAAGGCCGCGAGATGGACTACCAGATCTGGTGCGGCCCTGCCATGGGCAGTTTCAACGACTGGGCGCGCGGCACGTATCTCGCCGGACCTGAAAACCGTCGCGTGGCCGATGTAGCGCTTCAAATCCTGACCGGCGCGGCCTGCCAATACCGCCTGCAAACCCTGAAACTTCAGGGATTGCAGATCCCGGCTGAACTCGAACAGTATTATCCAACGGAGCCGCTCTTGAAATGATGATCAAGCATTGGAGCGAATTACCCGAACGACCGCTTCTGGCTGCCGGTGATTGCCAGCTCTGGCTGGCCTGGCTGGACAAAGAAGCCCCGGCGTCCTTCCGGGGAATCCTGTCCGGCGACGAACGCCTCCGCGCCGGACGTTTGCGCAGCCCCCGGAGCGCGGACCGGTATACCGTTGCGCGCGGGATTCTGCGTCACCTGTTGGGCCGTTACCTGGCACACAGGCCGGAACGACTGGTTTTCTCGTATGGCCCGCACGGGAAACCGGAGTTGGCAGGCGATTTGCAGGAGCAATTGTCGTTCAATGTTTCTCACTCCGGCGGCCTGGCGGTTTTTGCGGTTGCAAATGGGTTTGAAGTCGGCATGGATGTCGAAGAAATCCACCCGGTAAGCGACCTGGAAGCCACTGCATCCATTTTCTTTTCGCCGGATGAACTTGCCAAATTCGAGGCATTGCCCACCGACGGGAAACTGGAACGCTTCTTTACAGTGTGGACGTGCAAAGAAGCCATACTGAAAGCACTCGGGTCCGGTTTTACCAGTCCCGTTAAAGATATTTTGGCGACGTTTTGCCAAGCCGACCCAATAGGTGATGGGAAATATGTGACCTTTCAAAACAAGCGGTTAACTTTGCTCAACCCCGCGGAAGGTTTCAAGGGAGCGCTGGCTTGTTTGTAACAGCTATCCAAGGAATAAACTATGACGAATGAATTTGACGCGAAACTGGATGAACTGCGCTCGGCTGCGATTTTGGGCGGCGGTGCGTCCCAGATCGAAAAACAGCACGCCAAAGGAAAAAAGACCGCCCGTGAGCGGATCGAAATGTTCCTGGACCCCGGCACGTTTACCGAAACCGGCCTGTTCGTTTCCCACCGCGCCATCGGTTTTGGCATGGAAAAAAGCCATCCAGCCACCGACGGCGTGGTGACCGGCTGGGGCAAAGTGGACGGGCGGCTGGTCTACGTGTTCGCCCAGGATTTCACCATTCTGGGTGGTTCTTTGGGCGAAGCCCACGGACGGAAAATCGCCCAGTTGATGGACCTGGCCTACCAGAACGGCGCGCCGGTTATCGGTCTGAACGACTCGGGCGGCGCGCGTATCCAGGAAGGCGTGGACTCCCTGGCATCCTACGGCGAAATTTTCTACCGCAATACGCGCGCTTCCGGCGTCATCCCGCAGATTTCCGTCATCATGGGCCCCTGTGCAGGCGGGGCGGTTTATTCGCCGGGGATTAACGATTTCATCCTGATGGTCAACCAGAACGCCTATATGTTCATTACCGGCCCCGAGGTCGTGAAGGCCGTGACCCATGAAGACGTTGACTTTGACTCGCTCGGCGGCGCGGAAGTCCATGGGAAGAAAAGCGGTGTGGCTCACATCACCGCCCCCGACGAGGAGGCTTTGCTGGGACAACTGCGCTGGCTGCTTTCCTACCTGCCGCCCAACAACCTGACGCCGCCGCCTTACCAGCCTTCCTCGGACGACCCGCGCCGTCTCCTCCCGGACCTGGAACAGATTGTCCCGCTTGACCCGCAGCGCCCTTACGATATGCACGCGGTCATCGAGGCGATTGTGGATGGCGGCGAATTCCTGGAGATCCAGCCGGATTACGCCGAAAATATCCTGGTCGGGTTCGCCCGCCTGGACGGTTACCCGGTCGGTATCGTCGCGAACCAGCCCGGAACCCTGGCGGGCGTACTGGACATCAACGCTTCAGACAAGGCGGCACGTTTCATCCGCTTTTGCGACGCGTTCCACTTCCCCCTGGTCACGCTGGTGGACACGCCCGGATTCCTGCCCGGCAGCGAACAGGAACATGACGGCATTATCCGGCATGGCGCGAAAATGATTTACGCCTATTCCGAGGCCACCGTCCCGAAAGTTGCCGTGATCCTGCGGAAAGCCTACGGCGGAGCCTATATCGTGATGAGTTCCAAACACCTGCACTGCGACTATAACCTGGCCTGGCCGCAGGCCGAGATCGCGGTCATGGGACCGGAAGGCGCGGTAAAAATCGTATTCCGTAAAGAGATTAACGCCGCCAGCGACCCGGCAGTCATGATGGACGAATACATGCGCAAGTACCGAGCAGAAATTTCCAATCCATACCTGGCCGCCTCGCGCGGCTATATAGACGATATTATCCCCCCGGCTGAAAGCCGCCTGCGTCTGATTGCGGCGCTGGAAAGCCTGCGCGAAAAACGCCAGGAAACCCCGGCGCGCAAACACGGGAACATCCCGCTCTAGGAGGTAGAGAGATGAAAGTTTTAGTTGCCAACCGGGGTGAAATCGCCGTGCGCGTCCTGCGCGCCTGCCGTGAACTGGGCTTCCCTAGCGTGGCGGTTTATTCGAAAGCGGACGCACAGGCTTTGCATACCCGTTATGCGGACGAATCCGTATTCATTGGCCCCACGCCGGCCGCCGAAAGTTACCTGAATATCGAACGCGTGTTAGCCGCCGCGAAAGAGTCCGGGGCCGACGCGATCCATCCCGGTTACGGATTCTTGTCCGAGAATGCGACTTTTGCCCAGGCGGTGGAGGACGCCGGTTTGATCTTTATCGGACCGCGCCCCGAGACGATTTCTTCGACCGGGGATAAACTGGTCGCCCGGCGCGTGGCGCGCGAGGCGGGTCTGCCCGTCCTGCCCGGACCGGATGAACCCGTCGCAGACGAAATTCCGGAAAGCCTGCTCGAGCAGATCAAATATCCGGTCCTGATCAAGGCCGTGGCCGGCGGTGGCGGACGCGGCATCCGCCTGGCGCGCAAGCGTGACGAATTGGAGCAGATGGTGGTGGCAGCCCGGTGCGAGGCCCAGGCCGCTTTCGGCGACGGCACCGTCTATTTCGAGCCGCTGGTTCCGCAGGCCCGGCATATCGAGATCCAGATCATCGGGGATGGGTTCGGGCGGATTTTGTGCCTGGGGGAACGCGAGTGTTCCATCCAGCGGCGGCGGCAAAAAATAATCGAAGAATCTCCCGCCCCCAGTCTCAGCTCCGACATGCGTCATCAACTTTACGAAATGGCTTTCAACCTGGGGCAGGCGCTGAACTACCGCAGCCTGGGAACGATTGAATTCCTGCTCGGCGAAGACGGCTCCTGCTATTTCATAGAAGTAAACCCGCGCATCCAGGTGGAACATCCGGTCACCGAAATGGTCACCGGGATTGACCTGGTGGGCACGCAGCTCAGGCTGGCGGAAGGACAACCGTTCAAATATGCGCAGGAAGATATCAAAATGCGCGGCTCGGCCATCGAAGCGCGCGTCATCGCCGAAGACCCCGATAATGGCTTCATGCCCGCAACCGGGGAGATAACCCTCCTGAAAGAGGCGGGCGGGCCGGGGGTCCGCACCGATTCGGCCCTGTACCCGGGTATGCCGGTCACGTCTGACTACGACTCGTTGATCGCAAAAGTGATTGGCTGGGGAGAAGACCGTCAAACCGCCATCCGCAGGCTCCGCCGGGCATTGGGTGAATTCCAGATTGGCGGAGTCTGCACCGACATCGGCTTCCTGATCCAGATCATCGACTCCGACAGTTTCATTCAGGCCAGCGCCAATACCACTTATCTGGAAACCTTGTTGCCTGTCTTTTCGAAAAGCGACGAAGAACTGGAGCGCGATATGGCGCTCACGGCGGCGTTTTTTGAACACCAGGCGCGCACCAACCCACCCACCAAATCTCTGCAAGCTGCGTCCAACCAGTGGCGGATGCAGGCCTGGCGCGAGCAAATGCGAAATTGAATTCAGGAGCAACCATGAGCATCTACTACGTTACGGTTGGAAAAAACGAATACCAGATTGAGATCAATGGTAAACAGTACAAAATCAATGGCGAACTCGTGCAGGCCGGCCTGGTGGCCTTGAAAGAACGCGGCAAATACCTGTTGAACGGCGTTGCGCGCAAGACCGAAATCTATATCGAGTCGCGGGGCAACAGCCAGTATACGCTTAACGCGGACCGGCGGTATGCAATTGCAAAAGTGGAGCGGAGCAACAGCCGCCGGGGGCGTAAAGCCAAAACGGCCAGCAGTGGCAGCCTGACAGCGCCCATCTCCGGCATTGTGATCAGCGTACACGTTGCCCCGGGCGACACCGTCGAGACCGGGCAGGTGCTGGTGGTGCTGGAATCGATGAAAATGCAAATGGAAATGCGCTCCGCCTGCGCGGGTGTGGTGGACTCGGTCAACGTTCAGCCCAAAACCCAGATTGCCAAGGGCGAACTGCTTATCAAGATAAACCCCCAGGAGATCTGAAAAGTCTGCTAAAAACGGGGGATTCACGACCCCTCCGCCCTCTTCAGACCCGGGAACGGCCACGGTCACCCGGGTCTTTGTTTGCCCCTGCGCCAGCGGTTTTTGCCGGGGCGCCGCGCTGCTGCGCCCCTACGCCGCACGACCGCCGCGACATCGTACCCGCAGGGTAATTGATCTTGCTGGGGCATCAGTTGTATGCTTCCATGCCTGCCAGCATCGCACCTTGTACTGTTCCATCTACTTTGCCACTCCCGGGGAAGAACCATTCTTCGGAATCATAATAATTCCTCGAATATTTATAAATCGCAAAACCCCAATCATCCATTTTTCCGTTCCAGGTCAGGCGGCAGATAGGGGATGGCTTAATGTGGTCGTTGCGATCCAGGTAAAGATATTTGCCCTTGAATCGTGCTGAATAACCAGGCTTGACTTTGTTTCCAAAGAATGCGCGCATAACGAGGTCGGCTTTTTTGAAGTGCTTACGATTGAATTCATCAATCAGTTTTTGCACTTCGGCCTGGATTTCGGGGGGAATGGATGGTTTACTCTTTGTCATATCGTATTCCTTCTCAGACCCTAAAGGTTTCCTTGTCTGACTCGCTATTATGTTTGCAAAATTGTCCAGCCGGACATGACGAAGGTTTACGGGAGAAACCTTTAGGGTCTAAAACTTTAACTCAACAAACTCTGAAACAACCCCTCTACCTGCCCCATGCAATGGGGTGCCGTGCGGGATGCATCAACCGGGCATAAATTTATCCTTCTGCTTCTTTTCGTTTTTCAATTTTCGTTTCTCCTTCAAATTATGCTCGGGTTTTTTCTTCTGTTGTTTTTTGCCTTTATCTTTTTTTCCACTATCACTCATGGCTGCTTCTCCTTTCTTGCGAATATATTTCGTTGAAACGCCTTATCCAACCGGGACTCGTCCCCGAAGGGAACTCCCCTATACGCGCCCGCCCCACCCAGAACGCGGGACAGGCAACAGACGCAAGCCGCGCTACCCCAACTCCAGACCCTAAAGGTTACCTTGACGGAATCGCGTGACTCATTGCAGGACTCTCTTGCCAGACGTGACGACTAATGCAAGATCTCCCGGTCGCCCCGGTCAGCTTCCTGGAATATCTGGTTAACCTGCTCTTTGATCTCAGCGGTGGCACTCGGGGTCTTCGGGATGAATTTTACCATGTCACGCGCATCCTGCAAAAATGCCTTGACCTGGGCCACATACGAAAAATCATACTTGCCGCCCTCAGCTGGGACGGGCAGATCGCGCGCTTTTTGAATCAAAGCCCGCGCTCGTTGGATGCGTTCAACTGCCGGGATGAAACGGGACATCATTACTCCTACTGGTCGTTGGCATGTTCACTCCAAACCTTTTATGAATTGAAACTTTTCGCCAGCAAACTCTGAAACAACCCCTCCACCTGCCGTGCGGATATCATTCCCGAAGGGAACTCGCCCGCCGTAGGTCCCCGAAGGGGGCACGCGTCCGCAGGGGGATGTTATGCGCCCCGACTGGTTCAACTTCTCCAGCATGTACTCATATCCTGGTTCTGTTGCGAAATGTGCATCTCGTCAATCAGGTTGTAAAGCGAAGACAATTAAATCTCCAAACTCGTCAGGCTGTAACTGTTCGTATTCATTTTGCCTAACCTTGATGTATTCCCATGCTGTCCCCGTCAATCTCGTAGCATTCTCGCACCATAGACGCGCGGCGCGGTCTTTGTTGGCAACGTCTACATCTTCGCGGCCTTTGGTTTCGACGAGGTAATGCGCGCCTTCAGTGTTGACAACAACAAAGTCAGGTTCGTAGTATCGCAGATTGTTGTTGGAGTCGGTGTATTCGATGGCAAAGCCGAATTGTTCGGGGAGTTTGGCGAAGCGGTCAACGTCGGGGGCTTTTTCGAGGAACTTGGCGAAGTTGAGTTCAAATTCATTGCCAACGGCAACCATGTTGAAGATGGTATTGCGCGCGGGCAGTGTTTGGCGTGAGTGAGGGAAGGGCGGAGTCTCTGACAGTCTGCGGCCTTCGCTGAGGAGTTGCGGTTCCATTTCCTCCACAACCAGCGGGCGCAGGGCTTTGACAAAGGTTTGAACGGTTACATACTGCGCGACATTGCTATTGATGGCTTTGATGACCGCAGGGTCATCCAAATCCACGAGCTTGCCAAAGGCGCGTTGACTAAGAAACTCCTGCACCTTTGGGACAAGGGCGGCGAACTGTGATGGGAGTTTGACCTCCTGTGCGATGCGTTTTGCGTAATAGGAGACGGCTTCCTGCGAGGTTGAAATCTCTGGCAGGGCGTAGGTGCGCTCGACCATCTTTTGCAGGGTGAGCAGGTCATAGCCCTCGTATTGGAAAGTCTTTGCGGCTTCGTCAGTGGATTTAAAAGGCAGGGTCGGCGTGTCGAAGGACATGACATCCAGCGATTCGATTTCTTCTGCCAGTGTTTTCTTGCGTGCCAAAACGGGACTCAGTGTGGGAAGAAGAATATCCTTGTCCAGTTTTTCGAGGTCGGGCATGATGGTGTTGATAACCAACTTGTCCTTGCCCACGTTGAATGTGCCGAAGGCGATTTCTTCTTCGCGCTCCAAATCTTCCACAAATTCGATAAAGGCTTTGTTGCCAATGACATCCACGCGCTCGGTGTAATCGCTGGCAAGTTCGCGGAACATGAGGCGCAATCCCCGCCCGATGGTCTGCTCTGGCAGGATGTTGGCTTTGGATGTGTAGGGACGCAAGCCGACAACCACCGTTACGTTTTGAACGTCCCAACCTTCACGGAGCATGAGCACACTGACGATGGCGTTGACGGGACTCGCCAAGTCGTCCACCTCGCGGGCGGCTTTGCGGGCTTTGTCCAAATCCTTCTTGGTAATTTCGCCTTTGGTATCGGTGTGAATCACCAGCAACTTATTGCCGCCGAATTCAGAAGGATATTTCTTTTGCAGATAATCGCCTACATCATCGGCTTCAGTCGTGTCATTCATCATGACAAACAGGATGGGCTTTTTCTTGAGCGGCTTGAGTTGCTCGAAGTATTCCTTCCAGCGTTCGACACCTGCTGTGAGATAAGCCTTATAACGCGTGCTTGTGACTGTTGACTTGGCTTCTAGTGTGCCGCGCGTGATTCCTTTTATCGGTCGCTTGACGATTCCATCTTCGATGGCTTGCTTTAACGGGTAGTCGTAAACCGTCCAGGTGAAGAGCGCGCCTTTGGAATAGCGTGGGGTGGCAGTGAAATCCAGTTGAGCGGCGAGCCCCCAAATAGCGGGGACAGGCAACCCTGAGGTTGGAGAGAGGCGGGTGAGTCCATCATGCAGGCGGCGAATGACGCGGTTCCATTCGCTTTCTTCGTCGTGTGTGTGATGCGCTTCGTCATTGATGACCATGACCGTGCCGCCGCGAGAAAGAATACGTTTGTCGAAGTCTTCGATTTCAAGTTTTTGCGCGGGTGGTTTACTGCCCAGCACCGCCGTCATGATATCGGACTCGTCGTCATTGTTCTTGTCAGCGCGTTCGTAGAATTGCTGGATGTTGGTGAGATACAACGCGCCGAGCGACTGAGCGCGTTCGGCGTCGCCGCGCATGTAGCAATCGAAATCCCAATAGGTTTTCAGTTCTTCGGGGAGGACGGGGTCGGTGCGAAAAATACGCCCGCTGGCAAAATCATGCCGCAGGCGTTCGAATACAATCACGTTTGGAGCGAGGAGCAGGAAGGTGCGGGTGTAATCCTCTTGGGCTTCCGCCACCGAATTGAAGTATTGCCAGGCAATTGCCAACGCCATGACTTTGGTCTTGCCGCTGCCTGTCGCCATTTTGATGCAATAGCGGGCGAAGTCATCATATTGGAGCAGGCGCAGGTCTTTGTTCGAGCCGGCATAATTTTCCACCAGCGTTTTGTGACGGCGCACACCAGCCACTTCGTACAAATAGATGAGCGTTTCGATGGCTTCGCGTTGTGACTTGTGATAGGCAAACTTATGCCCGTTGGGCAGGCGATGGTCTGTCTTGAACCAGAAGTTCAACAGGATGCGCGTGGTATCGCTGACGCCTTCGTATTCCTTGAAGCGCCATTCTTCCATGGCACGCCGTATGGCAGGGACACAGGGCGCGGTTTTGGGGGTTGGCTCAATAAAATCCACTTGCCCCGAGGTTTTTTTGGGGATAGCGTGTTTCTTGGCAGTGGTTTTCTTTATGGCGCGTGACATGACTCCCCCTTACTTTCTTCAGTCAGCTT
>JAPLGV010000385.1 GCA_026389975.1 Chloroflexota bacterium | reverse complement strand
CTGGAAGGGTTGATTTCGCAAATTCATATCCTGAAATTCCAAAGATCACCCTCTCAATCCGCGGCACCTGTCTTCCCAAAATAGAACACGTGTGCTACAATTCAGCATCCTTGGTTTTCTCTGCTTCGCTTTCCATCTTCCTGGAGGGTAACTTCCCATGCTGAATACCCCGCCTCCTTACGTCACACCTGCCCCTGCGCAGCGGGCGGTTCATCCTCCCGCACGCCATGCTTATTCGTTCCGCGTCGACTTCCAAAAAAGTGACTTTAATTCCAGTCAGTTACCACCTCGCAATGGGGTTGATTCCTATCCTCGCCTGTCGCCAGGCCCTATTCGTCTTGTCACCCACTTCACCTCTCCCCTCAGGAACCTCCGGAACCTCTGGTACCTCTGGCTACTCTGGTATCTCTCCTCAACCAACAAACCTCAATTCGTATCCCGATGCTCTTCTGGGAGAGAGAGGTATTCGTTCCTCTGGGATTAAGAAAAAATCACGCGAATTTAGAGGGTTTAATTGCACGGGCAGGGTTTCCGGCTCCTCCCGGTGTCCTTCCGGCCAACGGTCCCGATGCTCTTTCGGGAGGGTGGTACTCGTTCCTACTCGTTTTGTCACTCCCTTCGCCTCCCCTGCCTCTCCCCTCAGGAACCTCTGGTACCTCTGGAACTTTTGGCTCCTTTGCTCTTCTGAACCCTCTCTTGCTGTATAATCTTCTTATGGATCCTTCCATTTCCCCCTTCTTCAACCCCAAGGGTGTGATGATCGTTGGCGCCTCTGCCGACCCCGCCAAACTTGGCTATTCCATTGCCCGTAACATGCTCCGCAGCGGATATCCGGGTTCGATCCACTTTGTCAATCTTACAGGCGGCGAACTGTTCGGGCGTCCCATTTACCGGTCCGCCGCACAGGTTCCCGATCCGGTTGACCTGGCGGTGCTGATCGTCCCTGCTCCGGCCACGCCCGCCGCGTTGAGCGAAGTTGCCGGGCGCGGCATTCGGTCTGTGATCATCTCCTCGGGGGGATTTCGGGAGGTCGGCCCGGAAGGCGCGGCTCTCGAATCCGAATGCCTTGAAATAGCCCACAAACACAAGATGCGTTTGATCGGCCCCAACTGTATCGGCTTGATTGACTATCACCTGCCGCTGGATACGTCATTCGCCACGCAGCCTCCACCCCCCAAAGGCGACCTGACGCTCATCTCCCAATCCGGAGCCGTCTGTGGCGTGATCATTGACTGGGCGCAGGATCAGGGATTTGGCTTTTCGCGACTGCTCAGCCTGGGCAATCAGGCGGATATCACCGAAACGGACATGCTCCCTGGAGTCGTGGAGGACAAAAAAACGCGTGTCATCATGTTTTACATTGAAAATATCCGCGCTGGGCGGCGCTTTGTGGAGGAAGCAACCCGGGCGGTTCGCCGCAAGCCGCTGGTTGCCATGAAAGTAGGCAGGTCCCCCAGCGGCCAACGCGCAGCCGCTTCGCATACGGGAGCGCTGGCCGGTGCGGAGTCTGCCTATGAGGCCGCCTTCCGCCGGGCGGGTATCCTGCATGCCGGGACCATCGAAGAAATGTTCGACTGGGCAGTGGCGCTGGCAACCTGTCCATTACCGCGCGGCCGCCGGATAGCCATCCTGACGAATGCCGGTGGGCCAGGTGTCATTGCGTCCGATGCGCTCGAAGCCAACCACCTGACGCTGGCCGAATTCACGCCCGAAACTCTTGCCGGCCTGGCCGCCCTGCTCCCTTCCGCCGCCAGCCTGCACAACCCGGTGGATATGCTGGGCGGCGCCACCCACGAAATGTATGCAGGTTCTCTGCGTTTCCTGATTGCCGACCCGGGTGTTGACGGTGTGCTCGTCATCCTCCCGCCGCCGCCCGTTGATACCGCCGAGATGGATGCCGAGGCGATGATCCCGCTCATCCAGGCTTCCTCCAAGCCGGTCGTTGTGGCGTTGATGGGAGGCAAGACGATTTGCAAGGCCGCCGAACTTTTCCGTCTTGCCCGCATACCCGAATATCGTTTCGCGGAACGGGCCGTCTCCGCCCTGGCTGCCTTGGTCAAACGGGCCGAGTTTTTGGGGAAACCGGAGGAGAGGCCGCGTATCTGGGAGGAACTTGACCGCCCAGCCGCAAAAGCCGCCCTGACGGAAGCCCAGCCCGGCTCTTTCCTGAACCCCGAGGTTGTGGACCGTTTAATGGCCTCCTACGGCATCCCGACCGCTACCGTCAAGCTTGCCCGGATGGAGGTCGAAGCCGCCGAAATCGCCGCGCAACTGGGCTTCCCGGTTGTGCTGAAAGTCGCCTCGCCCGACATCCCCCACAAATCCGACGTGGGCGGCGTTTTGCTGAACATCCAGACTGCCGAAGAAGCCCGCCTCGGTTTCCGCACCGTGACCGGACGCGCCCGCCTCGCAAACCCGGAGGCCCGCATCGAAGGTGTTCAGGTTCAGCGCATGGTGCCCGGCGGGCAGGAAGTCATTATCGGTGCGGCGCGTGACCCGCAGTTTGGCCCGTTGATGATGTTCGGCTCCGGCGGCGTGGAAGTGGAAGGCTTGAAAGACTTGGCTTTTGCCCTGGCCCCGCTGTTGCCCTCCGAAGCCGACGACCTGCTGCAGCGCACCTGGGCCGGGCGCAAACTGGCCGGTTTCCGCAGCCTCCCTCCTGCAGATGCCGGGGCGGTGAAAGAGATAATCCAGCGCCTGGCGCAGTTGGCTTTTGATTTCCCGGAAATTTCCGAGATCGAGATCAATCCCTTGCGGGTGCTGGCTCCCGGTCAGGGGGCGCTGGCGGTGGATGTAAGGGTCAAGCTGGGATAGAACGTCTGAATTGAATGACAGTCCATTGGTTCAGGGTTCGCCCAAGGGGCATGCTGCAAATCCCCGGTCGGTCACCACGAGAGATGGGCGTGATTCTTTAGGCCCGTAATTAAAGGTGTATAATTAAAATAATGAATCTAGAAGCAACAGGACAAGTTTCGAGTTAGAAGTACCCACGGAAGCGAAGCGTGCAAGCTTTTGTAGTGGTCGAGCCGCAAGGAGAGCCAGCGCAAGCCTCCCGATATTATGACTAGCCTTTCTGGAAATGAAATTGTGGACATGAACCGTGAGTACACTTTCTTCTCCTGGTCCGTGCAGGGACAGGTCAGGCCGATCCCGGTGGAAAAGGCAGAGGGGGTTTACTTCTGGGATACTAACGGGAAACGCTATCTGGATTTCTCGTCACAATTGATGAACACGAATATCGGCCACCAGCACCCGAAGGTGGTCAAGGCCATTCAGGAACAGGCTGCAAAGTTGTGCTTTGTGCATCCCGGCAATGCCACCGATGTGCGCGGATTGCTGGGCAAGAAGTTGGCCGAAGTCACGCCTGGAAATCTCAAGAAAACTTTCTTCACGCTTGGCGGTGCGGAAGCCAACGAGAATGCCATCAAGATTGCCCGTTTCTACACCGGGCGGCATAAAATCCTGGCGCGCTACCGCTCCTACCATGGCGCCACGCACGGCTCGATTGCCCTCACCGGTGACTATCGCCGCCTAGCCGTGGAACCAGCTATGCCGGGCGCGGTGCACTTCCTTGACCCGTTCTGCTACCGCTGTCCGTTTGGGCAGAAGCCGGAATCCTGCAAACGGGAGTGCATCTCCCATCTTGAAGAAGTAATCCGGTACGAGGGTCCCGATAAGATCGCTGCCGTCATCATGGAGGGCGTGGTTGGTTCGAACGGGTTGATTATCCCACCGGATGACTACTGGCCGCGCGTCCGCGAGATTTGCAACAAGTATGGCATCCTGCTTATTTCTGACGAAGTGATGAGCGGCTGGGGCCGGACCGGGAAATGGTTCGCGGTGAATCACTGGAATGTCACGCCGGACATCATTACGACCGCCAAGGGCATCACCAGCGGCTATGTACCCCTCGGCGCAGTGATTGTCTCGGAGCCGATTGCCAAATTCTTCGACGACAAGTACCTCTACGCCGGTCTCACGTATAACGGTCACGCCCTGGCCTGCGCCGCGGCTCTGGCAACTATTGCGGTATACGAAGAAGACCATCTTATCGAAAATGCGGTCACGGTAGGTAAACATCTCGGTGAGGCGCTCGAAGGCATCAAAGCCCGACATTCCTCGGTGGGCGATGTGCGCTACATCGGCCTGTTCTCGGCAATAGAACTGGTCGCCAACCGCGAGACGAAGGAAATCCTCCCGGCGGCAAAGATGGCCGAAGTGGGCAAGGTGCTGCGGGAGAACGGCCTATTCACCTTTATTATGGCGAACAACATGGGGAGCATGGTTTTTGTCGTTCCACCCCTTTGTATTACAAAAAAACAGTTGAACGAAGGCCTAGCGATTGTTGAAAAGGCATTGGAAGTAGCCGACAAAGTTGTTGCATAGCGGCAGTTTCTTTTATGCTGTAGCCGATCATGATTAAAACAGGAGAACAACAGATGAGCGAACAGGTATTACAGAACTACATCAACGGAAAATGGGTGGCGTCTACGACCGGGAAATTCCGGGACGTACCGAACCCGGCAACGGCTGAAATCCTGGCGAAAGTACCCATCTCCTCGACGGCCGAACTGGATGAGGCCGTCCAGCTGGCCCATAAAGCCTTTCAGGATTGGCGCAGGGTGCCGGTCACGAAACGTATCCAATACCTCTTTAAGCTCAAGGAACTACTGGAAGCCAACTTCGAAGACCTGGCCCGCTGTATCACCCTCGAGCACGGCAAGATACTTGACGAGTCGCGCGGTGAAATGCGCCGGACAATCGAGAACGTAGAGGTGGCCTGCGGGACCCCGACCCTGATGATGGGCGATGTGGTCGAAGACATCGCCCTCGGCATTGACGAGTTCATGATCCGCCAGCCGCTGGGCGTGACAGGCATCATCTCGCCCTCCAACTTCCCTGCCATGATTGCCTTCTGGTTCATCCCCTATGCAGTCGCTACCGGAAATACCGTCGTCATCAAACCGTCCAGCCGGGTGCCCATTACCATGGACAAGCTGTTCCGCGTGATGGAAGAAGCCGGCTTCCCGGCGGGCGTGGTCAATATGGTGCATGGCGGTTCGGGGATCGTAAATGGCATGCTTGACCACCCGCTGATCAAGTCAATCAGTTTTGTTGGTTCGACCGAGGTTGCCAAACATGTTTACAGCCGCGGGACGACGAATGGCAAGCGTGTCTCGGCGGCGGGCGGGGCCAAGAACCCGGTGCTGATCCTGCCGGATGCGGACATTGGTACAACCACCAACATTATGATGGACAGCGCCTTCGGGTGCTCCGGTCAGCGCTGCCTGGCGGCTTCCACCGCCATTATGATTGGCGAGGCGGACAAAGTCTTTATCCCGGCCTTCGCCGAAGCAGCCTCGAAGAGAGTCACGGGGTACGGGATCAAGCCTGAGGTCCAGATGGGACCGGTGATCACCCCGGAAGACAAAAAGCGCATCGAGGACCTGATCCAGCAGGGTCTAAACGAAGGTGCCGAGATGCTGGTGGACGGCCGTAACGCGGTTATCCCCGGATACGAGAAGGGCAATTTCATCAAACCGACCATCCTGACCGATACCCCGGTCGGCGGCATCATCGCCACCACTGAGGTCTTCGGCCCGGTGCTGGGAATCATGCATTGCAAGACGGTGGAAGAGGCGATCAAGATCCTGAACGACGGCACGTATGGCAACATGGGTTCGATCTTCACCCGTGACGGCTCGGCGGCACGCAAGTTCCGCAACGAGGCGGACGCGGGCAATATCGGCATCAACATTGGCGTGGCCGCCCCGATGGCGTTCTTCCCGTTCAGCGGCTGGAAGAACAGTTTCTTTGGAGACCTGCACGGCCAGGGGAAACACGCCATTGAGTTCTTTACGCAGACCAAGGTCGTGATCGAGCGCTGGCCCAAAGAGTGGTCGCGTAAATTCTAATGTCTATTAGTTGACTAGCCACCCACAATTTGCTGTCAAAGGTAGGTACAAAGTGGAATGTGAACAGGAAGGGCATTTGTCAATCTCCTTGGATAAACCATAAGCCGATTTGAAATATGCTCAAATCACGATGGTCTGTGCGATCCACGTGATGCCTCAAAGCCAAATGTTACTAGTAGTGGTTATGTTCACAAATTCGTTGTATCAAAGTATAATAGAGTTGGTTGATCGGCATTGGGCATCTCCGAGAAATGAGTTTTTTCATAAAAACAAATTTACTTGATATTGCCTGCTGAGCAACATTTAAAGTGTCAAGTGGCTAGAAGAAAGCATAAAAATATATTATGCGTTTCGTTGCATCCTTAATTCTTCCCCGGTTTTGTGATAAAACTCATCTATTAATTTTCCTAGCCAGGAATGGTCAGGAGTGATTTCTTTTTCCGGCTTTGTGCATCTGCACGAAATCACCCTCACCAAAGGAGGTGATGCCAGACAACAGAGAGCATTGTTAGCCCGTAAGCCAACACCCTGTAAGGGTATCTACAAACACTCACAAGTTCAGAGGAGGAAGAAGTATGTCTAAGCGTTTGTTCGTTACGTTTTCAGTGCTGGTAATCGCCAGCATGCTGCTCGCGGCCTGCGGTGGTGGAGGCGGAGCTGCTAAAACCCTCAAGATCGTCTCCAGCCTGCCCATGACCGGCGCTAACCTGGTCATAAGCCAGGCGATCGTCAATGCCGAGATACTCCGCCTGGAGCAAGCCGGTGGCACGGCCTGCGATGGCAAGTACACCGTCATTTATGAAGCCTGGGACGATGCCTCAGCCGCCCTCGGCAAGTGGGATCCGGCTGTCGAGACCGAGAACGCCAACAAGGCTGCTGCCGATCCGACCATCATTGCCTACCTCGGCACATATAACTCGGGCGCTGCCAAGCTCTCGATCCCGATCCTGAACGGGGCTGGGCCGCTGGTGATGATCTCGCCAGCCAATACCTATCCTGGCCTGACCCATGCTGCCGCCGGCCTGACTGATCCGGATGAGCCGGATAAGTACTATCCGTCCGGCGAGCGCAACTACGCCCGCGTGGCCGCCACCGACGACTACCAGGGTTCTGTAGATGCCAACCTGATGGTTTCCTTGGGCATTAAGACTCTGTACATCGTGGATGACAATGAATTGTACGGTAAAGGTGTTGCCGACTCGGTCAATCAGAAGGCTGCCGCTCTTGGTATCAACGTGATCGCGCAGGAAGGTTACGACACCAAGGCTGCCGACTACAAAGCCCTGATGACCAAGATCTCCACCAGCAACGCCGGCGGCCCGCCGGATGCAATCTTCATTGGTGCGGTTGTTGACAACAATGTCGCGCAGGTGCTGAAAGACAAGGTTGCCATCATGGGCGATAACGAGACCGTCAAGTTCATTGGCCCCGATGCCATTTACACCGGCGCCCTGATCGAAGGCGCTGGCGCTGATGTGGCAGAGGGCGTGTACGCTTCCGCCCCCGGCCTGGCGTTCAAGGACCTGGGCGAGGTGGGTAAGAAGTTCCTGGCAGACTACACTGCTAGATTCGGGGGGGCGACCAAGGAACCTTACGCTGTCCTGGGTTTCGACACCATGGGCGCGGCCCTGAAGGCGATCGAGGACGTTTGCGCCGCCGGTGGCGATCCCACCAACCGCAAGGCGGTTCGCGATGCCGTCTTCGCCATCAAGGACTACGATGGCGCGCTGGGTAAATGGTCGTTCGACGCGAACGGCGACATCACCCTGCTGTGGTTCGTGGTTGGTAAGGTGACAGGCGGCCAGTTCGTAGAATTTGGCAGCTTCCTGCCATAAGTTCTGTCCGTTCCCAGTGGGGGGCAGTGTTACGCTGCCCCCTTTTCTCTATATCCGCAAGGACGAAACGCACACTCATAATAAGTTTTCACGCAGACTTATTCTTTGATTTGATATGGAGGCACCTTCCCAATGAAATCCTTTTTTCGCCGGTTCATGCGTCCAATTATCGCCATCCTGGTGATCTACCTGGTCTTCCTGCTCGGTCCGATCGCCGGCCTGGATTTCCCGATCATCGTGGGCAGAATCCAGGAAAGCCCTAAAATGCTGGTGCAATTTCTGATTATAGGCCTGGCCAACGGAGCGATCGTCGCCATTATCGCGCTGGGGTACACCATGGTGTACGGCATCATCGAATTAATAAACTTTGCCCACGGTGATGTTTACATGATCGGGGTTTTCACAGCTCTCTCAACACTCTCGGTGACCGGTGCCCTTACGACCAATAATCCCGTCCATCTCGTCCTGGGTATCGTAGCTGCCCTGGTCGTAGCTATGATTGTCTGCGCCTCGCTGAATGTGGGCATCGAACGACTCGCCTATCGTCGTCTGCGCAATGCTCCCCGCCTGGCGGCCCTGATCTCAGCGATCGGTATGTCGTTTATTGTTGAGAATATCGGTCTGATCTGGGCTGCACAGTCCTGGCTCGTCCCCTCCTTTGGGACGACCGGGGGCGGCGCTCAAAAATCATTTCCTGATTTATTGAGCAAGATAATGATCAGCCTTAATTTGGATCCGAATTTGCTGGCCAGCACGGGACTCGGTTTGCGCTTCACGATTAAAGACCTGCTCGTCATTGTACTGGCTAGTATATTAATGATCGGTCTGCGATTCTTCATCCAAAATACCCGCCTGGGCAAGGCAATGCGTGCCACCGCCCAGAACCGCGATGCCGCCAAGATGATGGGGATTAATATTGACCGCGTGATCTCCATCACCTTTCTGATCGGCGGAGGCCTGGCCGGAGCGGCCGGTTTGATGGCCGGCCTGTACAACAACACCGCCTGGTGGTTCATGGGCTTCCGCGCTGGAATTCAAGCGTTCACTGCGGCTGTGCTGGGCGGCATTGGCAACATCACTGGCGCCATGCTGGGAGGCTTCCTGATTGGCCTGCTGGCAGCCTTCAGCGACGGTTACATGGACGCCCGCTGGACAAATCTCTGGGTATTTGCCGTCTTGGTTCTGATCCTGATTTTCCGCCCAACAGGTTTGCTGGGTGAGCAGGTAGGCGAGAAAGCCTGAGGTAGATATGAAAGCGGAAATCAAACTTGCTCTCACTATGGGTCTCCTGGGAGGCGTGGTCGTCTTCTTGTTCGGTGGCTGGTCTGTCACCGTCCTGGGCATCCTGATTGG
This sequence comes from Chloroflexota bacterium, assembly GCA_026389975.1. GTDB lineage: Bacteria > Chloroflexota > Anaerolineae > Anaerolineales > Villigracilaceae > UBA877. The sequence continues at coordinate 5,036 of JAPLGV010000385.1, read as the reverse complement.
CGTCTTCATGGGGCTTTCCATCGGCGGCCGGGTGAACAAGAAAGACGGGCCGAGAAAGTTGGCCTTGCAATCCCTCTCGACTGCCGGGATTGCTGCCGTCGTTTTCATCGCTGTAAGCCTTTTCCAAAATTATGTGGTTGCGCCGGCTGGGGGTCAATTTCCCAGCGAACTATATATTGTCATTCCTGCGAACCTGATTGGTGGATTAGGTATGATCCTCTTTACAGCCCTGACCGCCGCTCTGCATGGTCTTCCTGACCGTCAGGAACGGCTTGGCAAGTTGATCCTCATGGTCGTGCTGGTCATCGCGTTCCCCTTCATCGACCGCATAACGGGTTTGCACTGGTCGGGACAAATCATCTTTGCGCTGATCTTCGTGATCCTCGGCTTGGGATTGAATATTGTGGTCGGTTTCGCCGGCCTGTTAGACTTTGGGTACGCGGCTTTCTTTGCCATTGGCGCGTACACTACTGGCATCCTCTCCTCGCCCCAGCACCATATCTTCATGAACTTCTGGCTGGTGATCTGGATCGCGCTGGCCATGGCAGCCCTCTGGGGTCTCATCCTAGGTACCCCTACCCTTCGCCTGCGCGGCGACTACCTGGCGATCGTCACCCTAGGCTGCGGCGAAATGATGCCTATCATTTTCCGCAATCTGACCAATGTTACCATCAAAGAGCCGCTCACCTGCTGGATCATACCTGGCATCATGCGCCTGTTCAACTCCAGCGCCGCGACGAAGTGCATCACAATTATTGACAATCTGGACCTGACTGCAGGCGAGAAAGGCATCAACCCGATCGGCCGCCCGTATCTGCCGTTCATCGGCGAGTTCCAGTCCAACAACCCGATCCCCTGGTACTTTCTGATCATCCTCCTCATCCTGCTCTCGGTCTTCCTCATCCGCCGCCTGCGCGATGGACGGCTGGGCCGGGCATGGATGGCGTGTCGCGAAGACCAAGATGCCGCTGTGCAGATGGGCATTGACCCGGTGCACACCAAACTGACGGCTTTTGCCTTGGGCGCTGCATTCTCAGGATTCGCCGGCGCGTTCTACGCTGCCTACATTCGCGGCATCTTCCCCAGCGTGTTCGAATTCAGCACCTCGATCATCGTCTTGTGCATCGTGGTCCTCGGCGGCATGGGCAACATCAATGGCGTGATTCTGGGTGGTATCATTATCATGGGGGCTGACCGGTTGTTCCTGCCAGCCCTTAAAGACCTGCTCAAAGGCCTGATGGATCACACGATACTGCCTGCGTTGACCTCCAACCACACTTTGCAGGCGGTCGTTGCACAAAACGCCAACCCCATCCTCTATCGCTACCTGCTCTTTGGGTTGACGCTGGTGATCATGATGGCGCTCCGCCCGGAGGGTATTATACCCAGCGCCCAAATTCGTGCCGAATTGCACGCCGATGAAGAAACCAGCGCCGTTGAAAAAGCGGTCAAAAATTAAGGAGAGCCGCCATGGAATTCTTTGAAGCCAGACAAATCACAAAACGCTTTGGCGGGTTGACTGCCGTCGGTAATGTGGACTTCGTGGTCCAGAGAGGGATGATCGCCGGATTGATCGGCCCCAACGGCGCAGGCAAAACCACTTTCTTCAATATGATCACCGGAGTCTATTTACCCACCGAAGGTGAAATGTACTTTGAGAACACTGAGCTGACCGGCATGAAGGTCTTCAAGATCACCGCGTTGGGGATTGCGCGTACCTTCCAAAACATTCGCCTTTTCGGAAACATGTCCTCGGTTGACAATGTACTGGTCGGCGAGCATTGCCGTCTAAAATCCAACTTCATCCACCAGATTCTTCACACTCCTGGCATGCTGAAAGAAGAGGCCAACGCAAGGGCTAAAGCCCTGGATATGTTGGAATTCGTTGGCCTGAAGCGGACAGACGCGGAGGTCTTTGCAAAAAACCTCCCCTATGGTTTGCAGCGCCGTCTGGAAATTGCGCGCGCCCTGGGCGCCGAACCGAAATTCCTGCTGCTCGATGAACCCACTGCGGGCATGAACCCCAATGAAACCGCTGATCTGACAGCCTTCATTCACCGCCTGCGTTCCGAACTGGACTTGACCATCCTGCTCATTGAGCATAATATGAGTGTGGTCATGGGCATCTCGGACCGGATAACCGTGTTGGACCATGGCGAGAAAATTGCCGAAGGCACACCCGCCGAAGTGCAGAAGAATCCATTGGTGATCGAAGCCTACCTCGGAAAAGGAAGCGCGGAAAAATAAAATGCTCGAACTAATTGAAGTCCACACTTATTATGGCAACATCCATGCGCTGAAAGGCGTTTCCATGACGGTCGCCGAAGGCGAGATCGTCACCGTGATTGGCTCTAACGGCGCGGGTAAAAGCACCATGCTGCGCACCATTCATGGAATTCTTCGCCCTAAAAAGGGTACAATTCTGCTCGAAGGTGAAGCGCTTGAGAAACTTCCTTCACACAAGATTGTCGAACGAGGGATTTCACAAAGCCCTGAAGGCCGCATGATCTTTCCGCGCATGACTGTCCAGGAAAACCTGGAGATGGGCGCCTACACCCGCAAGGATAAAGCCGGGATTGCGCAGGATTTTGAATGGGTCTTCAAGCTTTTCCCGCGCCTGAAGGAACGCATCAATCAAAAAGGCGGTACCCTCTCCGGCGGGGAACAACAGATGCTGGCGATCGGGCGCGCCATGATGGCCCACCCACGCATCATGCTGCTGGATGAACCCTCCATGGGTCTGTCCCCGATCCTGGTGGGACAGATCTTCGAGACCATCGTCGAATTGAATAAACAGGGCACGACCATTCTGCTCGTGGAGCAAAATGCCCGTATGGCGCTCTCGATCGCTCACCGCGGATACGTGCTCCAGACCGGCGAGATCATCCTTCACGATACATCAGCAAAGTTGAAAGAAGACCCCATGGTACAGAAATCATACCTGGGCGCAAATTAATCTCTGGTGCATATTCTTGAAAGATGAACATATCAAAAGCGCGGAGGCTCTGGTTGCCTCGGCGCTTTTGCCATACTGCGCAGGCGATTCCTGAGAACTCCCCCCTTTTTCAGCAATACCAGATGGCCGACGTATGCTGTTGGATGAGCCTTCGATGGGGCTGGCGCCCGTGCTGGTGCGAGAGATCTTCCAGACTTTGCGCGAGATCAACACCACCGGAACGACAATCCTGCTGGTCGAGCAGAATGCCCGCCAGGCTCTGAAACTGGCGCACCGCGGTTATGTGCTCGAAACCGGCCGCATCACCATTGCGGGAGTGGCAAAGGATTTGATGGATAAACCGAGTGTCAAAGCTGCCTATCTGGGTGGGTGACCCAAGCTGTTTCGTGCAAATAAACGCGCGGCACTCTCGCGCTGATGGCGCAGGTTACTTCGTAGTTGATTGTCCCCCAAATCTTGGCCACGTCTTCGGCGGTCATGCGAGCCTCGCCCTGCTGCCCGATCAGCACCACTTCGTCCCCGGCCCTGGCTCCTGGAACCTCGTCCAGCTGTATCATAATCTGGTCCATGGTCACGCGTCCGACGACCGGTACCCGTTTCCCCGCGACAAGCACCTGGTTGCCCAGGGTACGGCGGAATCCATCCGCGTATCCAACCGGGACCGTGGCAATCTGTTCCTGGTTGCGGGTCGTGTAAATGTGCCCATAGCTGACCCCTCGGCCCGGAGGCAGTACTTTGACCTGGCTCAGCACGGCTTTCCAGGTCAACGCTGCACGGACCGCCCCCGGAAGCGAGCATTCATCGGAGGGTTGCAGGCCGTACATGGCAATCCCGACCCGCATCAGGTCGAAGTGCGCGCTGGGACGCGTCAGGCTTGCGGCCGAATTGGCTGCGTGAACCACAGACGGGCGCAGGCCGTTTTTCTCCAATTGTTCGATTACATTTTGAAAATGCAGCTCCTGGGCATCGGTTGGGGCAGGATCGGCTTCGTCGGCGCGGGCAAAGTGCGTAAACAGACCCTCGAAGGTCACGCCGGGTGTCTCCGCCAATTTTTGAGCTAATCTGTGCACCATTTCTGGCTGGATCCCCAGCCTGCTCATCCCGGTGTCAACTTTGAGATGTAACCGGGCTGAACTGCCGATCGCCTTCGCCGCAGAGGCGGCCAGGTCAATCTGGCCGGGATGCCAGACGGCCATTGAAATTCCCTGGGCGACAGCTTTCTCCACCCGATCTGGCGGCGTATAGCCCATCACCAGGATCGGGATATTCAGACCAGCGGCGCGTAATTCGAATGCTTCTTCGATCCTGGCTACCCCGCACCAACTAGCCCCGGCTTGTAGCGCTGCTCGCGCCACCGGGATCATGCCGTGACCATAGGCATTGGCCTTTACGACCGCCATCACCGGCACATCGCTATATTCTAGAAACCATTGGATATTATTTCGGATTGCAGCGAGATCAATTTCTACCCAGGTTGAATAGGATGTGGCATTGTTCATAAGATCGGAACCCAGGCATTTCTCGTGGAGAGGGAGACGACCGCGACCAGGGTACCCGCCACGATCAGGAAAGGGAAGACGACATTCACCTGGGGCTTGGGGGAAGACGCAATGAGAGCAGTCCTTTGGGAGCGCAGCTCATCAATCTCTCTCTGGAGTCGATTGATGGCCAGCTCAGAGGCGGTCTTGTCGACACCTACCTCAACTTTCTTCAGGGCCTCAACAACCGGCGAGAGAGATACGATGCCTCCCGCACGCGTGACAACGTGCTCGCGGCCACAATGGCCGCATGCGAAACGTTCGATGTCGTTTGTGATGTTGAGTTTTCCACCGCATGAGGGGCAAAAAAGGGTGACTAAGTCGGGCATGGGATACTCCTATTTGAAGCTGCGCAATTCAAGAAGGTGATGCAGTGCTGTGATTGGGTGGACACCGCCCAATCGCGTTTAGCTTCGCGTAGCACCCCCGCGCAGTACGCGCCGTAGGTCCCCGCAGGGGGCAGGGTGAAGGGGGCTGCGGCAGCGGTGGGACGAACGACGCTGCGCAGCGTCCCCGTAGTGAAGCGCAGGGGAAAGCCGCTG
>JAPLGV010000257.1 GCA_026389975.1 Chloroflexota bacterium | reverse complement strand
GGTGTGAACTTTGGATAGGCACACACCGTCCCCAGGGCCACAAATTTGCCCGCGCCGCGCTGCCAGGCCTGATGCAACAGTTCCACACCCATCATCAGGTTATCGTAGAAGAAATCGGCCGGGTGTTCGCGGTTGGCGCCGATCCCGCCCACGCGTGCCGCCAGGTGGAGAATGACCAAATCGGAAGGTTGAGGGCTGAAGGCCGAAGGCTGAAAGGCTGCCGGGGTCAGGTGAGCAGGTCGGCGGTCCAAGGAGAGCGTGGCATCATCCAGAAGGCGGCAGATATCGTCATGCTTCACAAGATTATAGTGTTCGATACGCGGGACGAGGATGTCCGCTGCGCCGCGTGCAACCAATTTTTTGACGATGAAAGAACCCAGGAACCCGGCCCCGCCAGTGACAATTACGCGTTTATCTTTCCAGAAGTTTTCTGCCATAATTATTGGACAATAAAACGAGCGTTGGTGTATTTTTCATCCTGCGGGTTGCGAATAATACCCATCCGCAGAACGTGGACAACTTCGCGCACACCGTCGTCCACCGTCAATGTAGCAGCGAAACCCAATTCACGGCGGATTTGCTCAAACGAGACAGCGATGTCGCGCATGTCGCCTCCGAAGGTCAGATCCTTGTAAGTGACCACCGTTTCCGGCAGACGCTTGATGACCAAACCGACAATTTCGTCTTTGGTGTAGTTGCCATCCTCGGTACCCAGGTTATAGATCCGCCCTTTTATCTTCTCTTGCGGCGCTTCCAGGCCCAAAATGATGCCACGCACCACGTCCCGCACATGGACGAAGGAGCGCGAGTAACCGCGCTGGTAGATAATCAATTCCCGTTTGGCATAAGCGTCCAGTACAAACTGGTTGACGATCAAATCAAAACGGGTTCGCGGCGAAATGCCATACAGCGTCGCCAGGCGGAAGATGAGCGGCGCAGTAATAGCATCCTTCTGTGCCAACAGAAACTCTTCGGCAGCAATTTTTGTCTCTGCGTACAAAGACTGCGGATTGAGCAGCGAGGACTCGGTCACCGGCTTGCCATCCAACGAAAGACCGTAGTTGCTGTAAGTGGATGCAAACACGAAGCGCCCGGACCCGAAACCGGCCGCCAACTCGAAGACGTGTTTCACCGCCTCGACGTTGTACCGCCAGGCGGCCTGTTTCCCCACTGCCTGACAGGCCGGGAAGCCGACAATCGCCGCCAGATGGACCACTGCTTCCGGTTTCGGCCAGTCGCGTGGCAGGGCGGCGCGCACCGCGCCTGGCTCGGTCACATCGGCCCGCTCGAAGCGAAAGTTTGGGTGGGTAAAGAACCCCAGCAGCGACTCTCCGCCGTAGAGCAGGCTGTCCACCACGGTGACGCGGTAACCGGCGCGCAGCAGTTCGGAGGTCAGGAGCGAGCCGATATAACCCGCTCCGCCGGTCACGAGGATATGCCCTTTAGCGCTCATGCAAGCCCTCCAGTTGGATGCGCAGCCCGTTTACCGTCAGCACCGGCCCGTTATCCTCCGGGACAACCGCCATGCCCTGCTCCATGCACGTCAGGCGGCAGATGTCTGCCACATCGCCATCCCCACGCACACTGAGACGGTCGAACCCGGCCTGGCGTACGCGTTCGAGGTGTTCCTTGACGTGCTGTCGTGTGTTGCGATAGAGCAGGAACTGCTGTTCGATGTAGTCCACCGTCAGGCGGGCACGCAGGGCAATCCCTTCGGGGGTGATGATATAGCGCAATTTCTTACGGTTGGCGCGCTTAATCTTGACGTAACCCTTCTCAATCAGGCGTTTGAGATGCCAGTTAACGGTGCCTACCGCCACATCCAGTTGTATGGCGATGGAGGCCTGGGTTACGTCGGGGTCTCGCTCGATGGTTTCGAGCAGAGCCAGTTCACGGATTGACTCGGCAGAATTCGTCATTGCTTTTCCGATGATACGTTTCCATTACGCAGACGCTTGAGGTCGGCTTCGACCATCATTGCGACCAAATCTTTGAAGCCTACACGCGGAGACCAGTCCAGTTTCTGGCGCGCCTTGGTCGAGTCCGCAATGAGCATATCCACTTCGGATGGGCGCATAAAACGCTCGTCTTTTACAATGTAATCCTGATAGTTCAAGCCCACATAGTTAAAAGCCGCTTCACAAAATTCGCGTACCGAATGGGTCTCGCCCGTGCCTACGACGAAATCCTCCGGTCGCTCCTGCTGGAGCATATGCCACATAGCCTGCACGTATTCCCCGGCAAAGCCCCAATCGCGTTGGGCATCCAGGTTGCCGAGGTGAAGTTCTTTATCCAGGCCATGTTTGATTCTGGCTGCCCCATGTGAGATCTTGCGGGTGACAAATTCCAGCCCGCGCCGCGGACTTTCATGGTTGAACAGGATGCCGGAGACGGCAAACAGATTGTATGACTCGCGGTAGTTGATCGTGATCCAGTGCCCGTACACTTTCGCGACCCCGTACGGGCTGCGCGGATAGAAGGATGTTGTCTCTCGCTGAGGAGTCTCGACGACCTTCCCAAACATCTCGCTACTCGAAGCCTGGTAAAAACGCACCTTCGGGTTGACCAACCGGATTGACTCCAGCAACCGCGTGACCCCCATAGCCGTCACCTCGCCGGTCAGCACAGCCTGGCTCCAGGAGGTGGCCACGAACGACTGTGCTGCCAGGTTATAGACTTCGTCAGGCTTGTATTCTTCCAAGATGGCGACCAGCGAACTCTGGTCGTGCAGGTCGCCCTGTACAATGGTCATGTCGTTCTGAATGTGCTGGATACGTTCACAGGTCACTGTGCTGGAACGGCGCACCATCCCAACGACTTGGTAACCTTTGGAGAGCAGGAACTCGGCCAGATAGGAACCATCCTGGCCGTTCACACCGGTGATGAGGGCAGTGGGCATATATAATCCTTTTCAAAATTCAGTGGCTGAATTATAAGCGCGAATGAAAATACGTCAAGCGCATTCTTAATAGGCTAATTATCCTTTTTTCCCACCCGAATCTTTGACCCTGTAAATAGTATAACCATCCACCACGGTCTCAACCTCGTAGTTCACTTGAAAAAACTCGAAAACCTAAGGTAGATTCGGCGGTCAAATGAATGGAAAACGCAAGGTATACCACCGCACCCATCAAAGCTAATGCAAGCGCGATGCCAGCATTTGTACCCCCATTATTTTATTTGCCTCTTTAGCGTCATCGTTGAGGGAAACATCTTGGGGAATCTTCCTTATCCCCGCTTCACCTGCCGCCGATCCCAGAGCCAGCCGCTGATAAGGATGGCTGCGCTGATGACCGCTATGGCTGCAAAAACTATAAAGACATGAAAGACCCTCAGTCCCAAGCCAGCATAACGACTGATGTACCAGTAACCGAACAGCACAAGAAAAACCCCTTCCACCGCCAATAGACGTCCCAGCCAGCGGTCGCGGGTGGCGCGTTGCCAAGTCAGGGCCTGGGCAGCAAGAGCGGCTTGGAAGAGCAATAGGATAACGCGGTAACGTGGATTGTCCCACTGATCGCCGCCGGCGCGAGCGGCTGAAATAATAATCCATGCCCAGGAAACCAGCCAAAGCCACAGCCAGGCAATGCGTTCCCGTTTATCGGCTGTTTTCCAGATGGAACGCAGGCTGTAGAGCAGGAACGGGAGGAGCGCATACCAGCCCAACCCGCGCAAGATTCCCAGAACACGCATCGGCCAGACGCCCTTCAGGACCCCAATGGCAGCGGGTAAAACCGGCTGGGCGATCCCATAACCAATAATAAATGGTAGGTGTAATGGTTCCGGTAGGGTGCTGAAGATATTCTGGAGCCAACCGGAGTTTTGCTCCGTCACATAAGCACCATAATTTGCCGAATAACGCAGCCAGTTGACCAGGTTCGCCAACGGCCCGCCCGGGACCTGAAGCGTGCCTCCCACCACTTCACCCAGCAACAAGGCTGCCAGCACAACCACCACCGCCACTCCGGCAACCCACCACCAGCTGATGCGGCGCTCTTTTTCACGCAACCAGGCCCAGACACCCAGTCCCACAAGAGCAGCTACCACCACGCCCGGTGAGAAGAGCAGCATGCCGAAGAGACTGCCAGCCAGCCAGAGCCAGGCTGTACGATGGCGATTCGCCAGCCAGTCCACCACACCCCAGAAGGCCATCGCGATAAACAGGATCAAGAACGACTCGCGAATTTGCGAGCTACCCACCAGGAGGGACTCCGGGTACAGCGCCATGATCCATCCCATCACCAGCGCCACGCTCTCCCCCCCCAACTCTGCCGCGCACCCTTCCAGGCCAGTGCCACACCGATAGCTCCTGCCAGGGCGGAAAGCAGAACCATCAACCAGGGACGGTGTGCATCCGGGCTGAGAAAACGGTAGAACAGGCTGTGGAAGAAGAGCAGCCCGCCGTACTGATCCTCGGAACCATAAGATTTGTCAAAAGCCTTCCACAACGGGTCGCCGGAGGAAGCCAGTTCCCAGGCTTCCGAATCATATGTGAAGGCGTCGCGGAAGATATAACCTGAATTTTGTACCTGAGTATCGTTTCCATAAGGGGGCAGGATGTACGAGAATGTCATGCCCAGCCCGAGGCGGAGGAACAGTGCCAGGAGCAGCATCAGCATCAAGGTCCGGGGTGCGCCGGCAGAGTGCCAGAGCGCGGTGAGTGCCAGCAGGCCAAGCGTCAAAACAAAGGCGTAGGCCAGCCAACCGATCCACCACGTTCCGGGACCGAGCAGCGAAAGAGTCAAGCCCAGGCCGAGACTGGCAGGCAGAATCCAACACAAGTCACGCAGGAGGGTTTTCATTTCTTTTCCTGTTCAAGAGAGAAATACCCCACCATAATATAACAAAAAAAACCAATGTCTGGATGGGAACGGAAAAGTGCGGGTTATCGCCATGGTCGAGCAAGGTCTGTATAATGGAGGAAAACCAGACAACGCCAACAGCAAACCAGACGAAGGTATTCATTTTCAAAAGGGTTAATGGTTTCAGTATCTTCTGCATAAGAAAATCCTGTTATCGAAAGGTTTCCAGTACCCGACGGCTGCGTTCGATCCATGAATATTGCCGTACGGCGCGACGGGCGCGTTGACCAAGAGCCTGCCGCCGTTTTTCATTGTTCAGCAGCCCACCGAGAGCAGATTCCCACATCCCAACATTATCCGACGGGCAGAAGACCGCAGTCGTCTCATCCAGCACTTCGCGCAAGACGGGCAGATCACTGGTCAGGATGGCGCGCCCGGCAGCCATGTACTCGAACATCTTCATCGGGCTGCAAATCTCGGCAGTGTTCCCGCCGCTGGAGGTGGCCACCGTCCGCTGGTAGGGCATCAGCAGCACGTCCGCGGCGGACTGATACAGCGGGATGCGTTCGTTCGGCACGAAGCCGGTGAAGATGACGTTGGTCAGGGCTTGCGCGGTGGCGCGGGTTGTCCAGGTTTTCACGTCCGCGGAACGCCCTCCCACCCAGACGAAACTGGCTGGCGGGAATTTTTCCGCCAATACCAGGAACAGGTCCGCGCCGCGGCCTTCGTAGAGGTGACCGGTGCAGAGTACGGTGGGAGCGGCGGGCAGACCAAGTTTGCGGCGGGCATGCTCGGGGTCCGGCAGCGAGGCGTAACGCTCGAGGTCCACTCCATCCGGGGCAATGACCGTTTGTTCGGTTGGCAAGTGCAAGGAGCGCCGCAGCGCGTCGGTGATGGGGAGCAGGCGCTTGCGTCCAGGGATGGCTAAAAAGAGACGCAGCCAGAACGGGCCAAAGTGCCCAGACGGAAAGTCGTGCAACTCCAGCATGGACGGCATCCCAGCCAGCAGGCCAAGCACGGCGGACTGGAGCGGCCAAACATATAACAGGTCCGCGCCGAGGCGGTGGGCATGCCGGACGGCTTCCCACGGGAACAGGCGGCGGGTGCGGAAAGGCAGCCATTCTATGTTGAAGAGCGTGCGGAGACCGTAGTGTTGTTGCAAAGCGGCAGGTTTCAAACCTTCAGGCTGTGGGCCGGGGACCAGCAGAATGACATCATGCCCCAGTTGAGTGAAGGCCTGGCAAACCTTCATCACCTGGATGCTGTTGGCCGTGTCGGATGGGACTTGCGACGAAGCAATACAAACTATTCTCATTTTTCAATGAGACCCTTCGTGGTAGTCCCGGTTCCAGCACGGGGCGTCATAATCATTGTTCCTGTCCAGCAATCCCAATCGCATGGCAGACAGTTGTTCGGCGATCAGACCGATGAAGAAAAACAACAATCCGGTTACGATTGCCAGCATTGCCCCTACACTTACCCCGCGGGCACGCAGCATAATCGGAATTCCCCAGGCAAAACCGAAACCGATACAAAGTACCGATAGCGACAGGAATATCCTAAGCGGGTTGAACAGCATGGCAATGTTGATGATTTCCGTAACTGTCTGGATAGCTGTATAGGTAGTTATCGTGCTCTTTCCAGTTGCCCGCTTTTTGATGGTGATGGGATGTTCCAAAACCAGATGGCTTTTTTTGATAAAAATCAAAGTAATCACATCACTGAAAGCCATCGAGTCCGGGCAAATGTATAAATATCTCTGCACTAGTTTAGTCTGATAGAGTTTAAAGCCGGAGTTCATATCCGAAATATGGATTGGCATAAGCAGGGCGGCAAATTTTCGGATCATCCACTTGCCGATATTACGATACAGACCTGAGGGGCCTTGTTTGCCTCGATTCCCGACCACCAGGTCGGCATCTTTTTCCAGGGTAAACTGAAGCAATTCATCCATATCGTTTAGCTCATGCTGACCATCGGCATCAATTGGCACGAGGTACTGGGTATCGGCATCAAGAATGCCTGTCTTGAGAGCGCCACCATACCCGCGATTGACCTTATGATGGATGATTTTTATATCAGGATACTCTTCATAGTCTTTCAGGATGGCGGGGGTGTCGTCACTGGAACCGTCATTGACCAGGATCAACTTCCATTTCCGGTCGCGGCAATAAGGGACCAGTTCTGTAAGCAGACCGGGCAGGGAAGATGCCTCGTTATAAATGGGGACAACGACAGAAAGCACCGCCGATCCCGAATCCAAATTTGGTTTCTGGTCTCGTTCCATATGCATCATCCTGAAAAGAACACAACGCCTTCACCATGAAGGCACAAAACCACTAATCTTTTCGAAAACAACTCGCGAATTTCATGCCTTTGTGCTCTAGCGGTAAACATTTCGGTTAATTCCGGCAAAGCCAATACTTCTTAAAGAGACCTGCCCCGCGAGTTAACTCAATTTGAGCAGGATATACCCATCATTCTGCATCACCACTATCACCGGCAGGCTGGCTAATATTTCCTGCGAGACCTCGAAATCAATCACCAGATAATCGGCCTTTAGACTCACCGCCAGAGGGACCAATCCTTCCAGCCGTTCCTGCGGATCGGTCATGGCCCGCAGGGATTCCATCTGATTGGTGGTCGCCAACCACCCTGGCAGAGCGGAGCGGTTGCTATAGCCCAGGATGCCGCTGTCCCGCAAAGTATACACCAGCGGGCGCAGGGCCGCGTAGCGCACACTGAGGGTCTGGGATGTGTAGGCGGTATCTTCGTTGAAGAAAAGCACCCCTTCCCCGGGTTGAGTCTGGGTACGCAGGGCAACGATCAGATCGTCTATCGGACGTGGAGACGTGCATACCAGGCGGGCTTTTGAGAAACAGGAGACGGCTTGCAACATGTCACGCACAGCGGGACGGTTGGTAGCCCCCCAGAGGACAAAGAGCACAATCCCTAGGGCAATGACCGCCCGGCGGGCTTGCAGATTAACCAGGCGGGGAGCCAACTCAGCCAGGGGCCACAACCAGAACAGCAGGAAGAGCGGCACGAAATAACGGATGCAGCGCACCAACTCGGTCTCGAGCGGCAGAATGTGGAGTTGTTGTTCGACCATCCGTTCGCCGAAGGGGATCAGGGTACTGGTGATAAAAAGTCCTGCCATCCACAACAGCACCACTTTTACCGACGTACGGTCATTTTTCTTAAGCAGCCAGGTAGCCGCAAACCCGACCAGCGCCACCGGGAGGAGCAGGCTGCGGGTCATATTCCAGAGAAAACTCCCCAGCGCAGCCGGGACGTCGAGCAGGTTGGCGGGAGAGTAAGCCTGCAGGATTGTCATCACCGTGTTGTAGTCTGCAGCCTGGTCGCGCCCACGATACGAAAGGTAGTTGACCGCAAATGGCGTAATGGCTGCCAGGAACAAGACGCCCAGTCCCAGCATGACCAGGACGCGCCGCCGCCAGTTCCAGTCTTTGGGTTGGAGCAGCCAGAGGCTGAGCCAGACAGCGAGACCCCAGGCCGGGGCGCTGATCGGATGAACATACACAAGCAGCCCGGCAAAAACCATCAGCCAGGGCCAGCGCCCGGGACGATCCTTCCAGACCAATACTAGCGCCAGCAGGAAAGGCAGCAACGACTGGAAAGTGACGCGCGGCAGGGCATCCTGCCACACGCCCCAGATTTCACCCAGGCCGATATTGATGACCGTCATGGCAGTAAGAAATGCCAGCAAAAAAGCCCAGAAGCGGTTCTTGAAAAGCACCCGTCCCAGGATATAAAAGCCGAGCAGTTGCAGGAAAGTTTGCGGGAGCACCAGCCAGGAATACGCCAGTCCATAGTCGCCGGTCAGGCGGACCAGGGCACGGATCAGGGGGATGTGGATTGTGGCGTAAATGCCGATATTGTTCGAATCGCCCAGAGCAGGGTCGTTCTTGAACCAGTCAGGGTGGTCCAGGGCAGCCGCATAACTGGCGATATTGCCGCCGTCGCCGGTCAGGATGACCACCGGATAGTTCGCCTGCAGGCGGCCCAGGAAATATAACCCGGCAAAGGCCAGGAAAGTTAGAACAGCCAGCCAGTCCCAGCGGTTGACGCCGGGGGAGGTGAACCCGGAGAATACCTTCCGGACTTGGGGGCGCGGACCCTTATCCAGCTGCCGCTCGAGTGGGTGTACAGGCTCCGGGTCCGGGAGCAGAGACGGTTCCTTTACAGCCTGGCGCTTGACAAGGCCGAGTCCACGCCAGGTTTGAAGTCCAACCGAAACAATGAAATAGCCCGAAAGGATAAATGCCTCCGCAAGGTAAGGTGCGTGTGGCAATATGAGCAGGGCCAGGCCAACTTTGGCAAGCATGGAAAAAAACGCAATCCACAGGGCCTCGTCAGCTTTTCCCTGCGCAAGCAGGAGCGAACGGTTCCAGAACAGGATGTTGGCAAAACCATAACCAGCCAATATGACTAGCAGGATTGGATAGGCCGGTAAATATTCGGGTTTATAGATGTGCAGAGTATGACCGAAAACAACCCAATTGGAGAATAAAACCTGCCGCCCAACGAGGAAAAGGCCAACCGCGACGGCACCCGTCCACGCGAAAGAGATCACTGTCACACGCTTGATCAGGCTGCGCAAACGCTCCCACTGGCGCGTGGCATAAGCGCGCGTAATTTCTGGATAAGTAGTGGCGATGAAAGGGTCAATCGGCATAATGATCAGGCCGATTAGCGCGAGCGCCACCTTGAAGGAACCTGCAACAACCGGGCCAAAGAAAAAGCCTATCCATTGCACTTCGCTATCGCGGGCGAAAATATTGATCGTCCCGCTAAAATTGGTGCTGACGGCAAAACGGAAGAATTCTTTCCAGGGAGGCAAATGCGAAAAGCTTGTCTTCCACCAATCTTTTCCAAGTGTACGCGGTATCCAGTACAAAGCTGTCAGGATCGGTCCAATGCCCAGAATGATTTTGCCGATCAGGTAAGCCCACATAACCTCTATCAGGCTGCCGCCACGGACCGCCGCGACGACAATCAATCCTGCCACAAGGATGCTTTGCAGCAGATTGATGAATGCCAGACTGCGGAAATGATTGGTTACCCTCAGAACACCCGTGGAAGTCTCGGTGGTGATATTTGCGAGAATGATTACGCCAAAAAGGACGAACAATGAAGTTGTCATCGGGTCTTTGGCAATGTATTTTGCACCCAACGGTGCAAGCAAAACCAAGATACCAAATGCCGCCAGAGAAGTGACCGTCTCCACCAATCCCGCTGCCTTGACCACAGCCGCGGCGCGGTCCTTTTCCTCGCGCGCCAGTGCTTCGCCCATATATTTGACAACCACGTCGCTCATGCGGAATGAAAACAGCCGGTTGATATTGACGACGAAACTGGTGATGATACCTAATACGCCAAAATCCCTGACCCCCAGCAAACCGGCAGTAACGATGGAGAGTACCGCGCCGATGGCATTGCTGGCAAAAAGGTAAGATGAATTCCCCACCACCCGGTGCAATAATTTGTCCTGTTTCCAGGATTGCACAGTTTCACGCAGAGAGGTCACGGAGTAGCCACCTCTTTAGCCCAGTCACGCTCACTGCGATACCAATCCACGAGATGTTTCATCCCCTCGACCAAGTCCATCTGTGGCTCCCAGCCGAGCAGACGTTTGGCCTTGCTGATGTCGGCCGAGTTGGCGAGGATATCGGCGCGGTGGGCGGGGTGGTTCTGAATGTGCGCCTTTTTACCGGTCAGTTCTTCCAGCATGGCGATCATCTGGTTAATTGTGATGGTTTCGTGCCCACCCAGGTTGATGATTTCATAGCCCATCGGCTGGAGCCCCAGGATGGTGCCGTGCACAATATCATCGAGATAAGTGAAGCCGCGCGACTGTTCCCCGGTCCCGTACAGATGCACGGGCTGGCCTTCGGAAATCCACTTGGCGAAACGGAACATGACCATGTCGGGGCGCCCCGCCGGGCCATAGACGGTGAAATAGCGGAAGACGGTTACATCCAGGCCATGCATGAAGTGGTACGTGTGACACAAGACCTCGGCGCTCTTCTTGCTGGCCGCGTAAGGTTGGAGCGGATGGTCCGATTCGGCGGTCTCAGGCGTGGGCAGCGGCGGGTTGGCCCCGTAGATGCCTGCCGTGGAAGCCTGGACAAATTTCTGTATCCCTTTGCGACGCGCCAATTCGAGCAGGTTGAGTGTACCGGTCAGGTTGGTTTCCATGAACGCCCAAGGATCCTCGATACTATCGCGGACCCCGGCGCGGGCCGCCAGGTTGATGATTGCGTCGAAGGCCGGTAAAGTTTCCACCGCGGCGCGGTCGGATATGTCTAGTTTCTGGAAATTAAATCCCTTCAGGGACTGAAACTTCCGCAGGCGGTATTCCTTCATGCGGACATCGTAGGCGTGGTTCATGTTATCCACGCCGGTGACGATGTGTCCCTGCTCGATCAGCATTTCGGTGAGGCGTGAGCCGATAAACCCAGCCACGCCGGTGATCAGATAATTTGCCATTACAACCTGACGACCTTTTGACTATCTTTGCCCAACTTCCCCAGCGCGTTGCGGCTATCAAAGATGAATTTGGCCGCATTCAGAATAGCCTTGTAATCATAAACCTTGTGGTTCGTCACGATAATCACCACGTCCGCAGCGCGCACAGCCGCCATCAGGTCCGGCACGCTGCACATCCCGTCGCCCTCGTGGGTCTTCAGGGTCGGGATGTACGGGTCGTGGTATTCGACCGTCGCACCCTTCTTCTGGAGCAGGCCGATCACATCCAGCGCCGGGGATTCGCGAATGTCGTCAATGTCGGGTTTGTAGGCTACACCCAGGACAAGGCAGCGCGCCCCTTTGAGCGCTTGACCGCGCTCGTTCAGCGCCTCCAGGATGCGGGTCACGACGTAGCGCGGCAT
>JAPLGV010000507.1 GCA_026389975.1 Chloroflexota bacterium | reverse complement strand
GAACGCACAGGAAGAGGGCGTGCAGATTGCGCTGGAACTGGCCCGCAAGATCAAGGGCTACGAAAAGCAGGGTATCCACGGCCTGCACATCATGCCGGTTGGCTGGGAAGATATCGTACCTCGTATCGTCACCGAAGCCGGCTTGACGCAGCCGGGACCGCAGAGGGCATGAGGCGGGTATAATCCAGCAATGCTCACCCTTGCTATTCTCGCTGGCGGTAAGTCACAACGTATGGGGCAAGATAAGGCCATTATGCCCTTCCGCGGCGAAGCGCTCGTCCGCCGCGTTTTGGACAGGCTGGCAAGACTGGCTGCGGAGGTGATTGTCATTGCCCCCGTATCTCAAGAATACCTTTCACTTGGCATAAGGATCGTACCGGACTGGTTACCTGGGCGCGGCCCGTTGGGAGGACTCTACACCGCTCTTTTTGCCGCATCTCACCCGGCAGTTGCTGCCGTTGCGTGCGATATGCCTTTTGTCAGCGCGGACCTGCTTGCACATCTACGAGATCTCCTCTTTTCCGACAATATGGATGTGGTTGTGCCGTCCTCGGAGAGAGGCCTGGAGCCGCTGCACGCCATTTACCGGCGGGAAACTTGTCTGCCAGCCGTGCGGGAAGCGCTGGATTCTGGAGAGCAACGCCTGATCTCTTGGTTTCCGCGTGTCAAGGTGCGTATCCTGACACCTGAGGAAACAAATCCTTTCGACCCTCACGGTCTGATGTTTTTGAATGTAAACACTCCGGACGAACTCGCTCAGGCCGAAAAAATTGGCCGGCGATAATATTCCTCTAACAGCGCATAACGGTGTTTGATATTAAATACGGTACTCGCATTTACAGGTGATATATGATGACCCAACCCACAATTCCACTCGATATCCGTCAATGTGCGAATGGCGTATGGAGCACAGAGCATGGTAGTACCCCCGCCGAAATGCAAGTCATGTTGACGGTCAACGGTGAGTCCTGGTTGGAATTCATGTGTACTCCGGAATATCTCGAAGCGTTGGCAGTTGGATTTCTATACAACGAGGGGCTGATTGAAAGCGCAGCAGGGATTGCCCAATTACGCGTTTGCCCGGCAGGGGATAATGTGGATGTGTGGACCGTCCACAGGATCGAGAAGCCAGTCCGCTGGCGGAGGACTTCCGGATGCGCCGGTGGAATGACGGCCACCGGGAATGATTTGGAACCCCACGACACAGAATTCCCTGCACCGCCGCGCGGCTTGCCAGTGCATTTTGATGATGTAACACTCACTGCTTCTCAGATCAACGAACTGGTTTTTGGGTTGTTTCGGGCACAAAGACTGCATCGCCAGGCTGGAGGGATTCATGCGTCTGCGCTGAGCGACGGGCGACTGCTCCTGCTGTCTTGCGAGGATATTGGGCGGCATAATACATTGGACAAATTGGCCGGGCGGGTTTTGCTGGAAAATATCGTTGAGCCCCGGCGGGTAATCCTGACCACCGGACGGATCAGTTCGGAGATGTTGCAGAAGGCGGCGCGAATGGGGATCGCAGTCGTCGTTTCATTTACCGCTCCTACCTCTTTGGCGGTGCAGTTGGCAGACTATTGGGGCATGACATTGATCGGATATGCTCATGGCGAGCGCTTCAAGGTCTACGCACATTCGGAACGGATAGAGGCGCGTTGAAGAAGGCGGTAATATGACCAACAGTAAAATCAAATTCAAACCCGTCTCTCCACAGATCGAGGCGCTTGTCCGGGAACATGGCAGCCAGCCCCAGGCGGTCCTGGAAATGCTCGTCGAATTGCAGACGCAGCATGGCATATTGACGCGCGAGATGCTGGACGATGTGGCACGTTTACTCGAATTGCCGGCCGCTCGGGTTTATGGAATAGCCTCATTTTATTCAATGCTGGAGGTGGCGGAAACTGCACAGTCTTTTGCAATGTCAAAGATACGGGTGTGTGATGGACCGGTATGCTGGTTGTGCGGTGGAGATGTGACGTCCATCGGCGACGCAGTGAGAGCAGAGCATCCGGACTGGAAGGTCGAGCGCACGAGCTGCCTCGGCCTATGTGATCGCGCTCCGGCAGTGCTGGTGGACAATGAACAGGCTGGTCCGGTTTTAGCAGAGAAGGTTAGCGCAATCCTCGCTGGCGAAAATGTGAAATCCATTGATTACAGCCTGCCGCGTCCGGGGGAAGTGCGCGTCACGCTGGCACATGCCGGAAAGGTTGATCCTGACTCGCTTGAATCCGCCTTGTCGGTGGGTGCATATCAAGGGCTGCAGGCAGCTCTTAAGCGCACTTACGAAGAGGTAATCAGTGAAGTGGAAAATTCCAACCTGAATGGGCGCGGCGGAGCAGGATTCCCGGCAGGCAGAAAATGGCGTTTTGTCGCCGCTGCCGCCCGAACTCCCAAATTTGTTGTTTGCAATGCTGACGAATCCGAGCCGTTGATCTTCAAGGATCGAGTCCTGATCGATACGAATCCGCACCAAATTCTGGAGGGTATGGCGATTGCTGCTTATGCGGTTGGAGCAAGTAGCGGCTATATCTACATCCGCGGCGAATATGTCAGCCAGGCGCAGCGACTGGAGCGCGCGATCGAGCAGGCTGAACGGTCCGGGTGGTTGGGAGAAAACATTGCGGGCAGTAGTTTTTCGTTCCAGGTCCACATCCATCGCGGCGCGGGGGCATACATTTGCGGAGAGGAAACCGCGTTGCTCGAATCGCTCGAGGGAAAGCGCGGCGAGCCGCGCGTCCGGCCGCCTTATCCACCCACTTCTGGGTATCGAAACCTTCCCACGCTGGTTAATAACGTGGAGAGTTTTGCTGCGGTGCCGCACATTCTTCAGCGCGGCGCCAATTGGTACAAGAATCTGAGCGACAACTCCGCAGGCGGGACAAAACTTTATATGCTGCTGGGGCATGTCAACCGTCCGGGGTTGTTCGAAGCGCCGTTTGGCCTGACACTGCGTCAGATTATTAATGATTTTGGCGGTGGGTTGCGTCCCGGTTCGAAATTCCATTTTGCTTTATGCGGCGGCGCTGCCGGGACGATTGTAGACGAAAGTTTGCTGGATACGCCTATTGATTATGCTTCGGCAGGTAAGGGAATTTCGCTGGGAGCAGGGGCATTCCTCGTGTGCGATGAGCGGGTTTCACCTGTGGCCATGTTGCGCGAACTAATGCATTTTTTTGCGGTCGAATCGTGCGGTAAATGCACACCCTGCCGCGAAGGGACGCGCCGCGCGTATGATCTGCTTGTCTGTCTGGCAGAGGGCGGCGGCCGGCCGGGTGACCTGGAAGAATTAGCTCGCCTTGCCAGCGTTATGCAAGCTGCTTCGTTTTGCGGGTTGGGACAGTCTGTTCATCTGCCCGTTACATCGGCGTTGAGACACTTTGAAAACGAGTTCGCAGCCGGGATCAGGAGTTGACGATATGCCGGTCCATTTGACCATCAACGATAAACCCGTTCAGGCTCATGAGGGCCAGACTGTTCTGGAAGCGGCTTGCGCTCATGGCATCGTCATTCCCACTTTGTGCTACCACAAGGATCTTTCTCCGGTCGGGTCATGCCGTTTGTGTATAGTGGAGGTGGATAAATTGCGCGGTCAGGTGGCTGCATGCAATTTGCCCGTTGCAGAAGGCCTGGTTGTGCACACCGAGACTCCTGCGCTGGTGCAGTCGCGCCGCACTGTACTCTCCCTGCTCCTGCAAAATTATACAGACGCCGGCTACACGTCACATGACGGGCATACCACCGAGTTCGAACACTGGGTGCGTTACTATGAAGCCCGCCTGCCAGACGGAACATCCCCCGCTCCTCGCTATCCTTTAGACGGAGATCCTAATCCGTTCATCTGGGTGGACCTCAATAAGTGTATCCTGTGCACGCGCTGTGTCCGTGCCTGTGAGGAGGTCCAGGGCCGCTTTGTCTGGGGGGTAGGCGAGCGGGGAAGCTATACCCGGATCATCGCTGGGGCCGATACGGCCATGCTCGAAGCGCGCTGCGAGTCCTGCGGCGCTTGCGCGGCCTATTGCCCGACCGGTGCGTTGGATCATAAACTCTCCATTCGCCAGGGCGAGGCCGATCGGAAGGTGACCACCACCTGTACTTATTGTGGGGTGGGTTGTCAGTTCGACTTGAATGTCAAAAATGGCAAAGTCATCCGGGTCACCTCGAACCCGAATGCGCCTGTCAACGGGATGCACCTGTGTGTCAAAGGGCGGTACGGGTATGACTTCATTCACCACCCGGACCGTTTGACTGGTCCGCGTGTGCGGCGTTACCTGCTCGAGGAAGGGGAAAAAGTTCTCCACGGACCCGCCTGGGATTGGGTCGAGACGGATTGGAACACAGCCCTGGATATCACCGCCCGGAAATTGGCTGCAACGCGGGATCATTATGGCGGCTCGAGCATCGGCGTTCTGACTTCAGCCAAGTGCCTGAACGAAGAAAACTACCTGATGAATAAACTGGCGCGGCAGGTACTGGGAACGCATAACATTGACCACTGCGCCCGTCTCTGACACTCCTCCACGGTGGTCGGTCTGACCACCTCCTTCGGTTCGGGTGCAATGTCCAATTCGATGGACGATGTTGCTGAGAAAGCCGCGGCCTTCTTTGTTATTGGATCCAACACTACTGAACAGCATCCGGTCTTTGGTTCGCGCTTGCGTCAGGCGGTGCTGCGGCGCGGCGCGAAATTGGTGGTCGCGGACCCCAGGCGGATAGACCTGGCCGATTTTGCAAAACCTGCCTACGGAGGCCTGTACCTTCGCCATCGTCCGGGTACGGATATTGTTCTCCTTATCGGCTTGATGCATATTATTTTGCATAACGGCTGGGAAGATAAGAACTTTATCGCTGGGAGGACGGAAGGTTATGAAGAGTTCGCGGCTACCATCGAACACTATCCACCGGAAAAGGCCAGCGAGATTACCGGTGTGCCCCTCGAACAACTTTATCAGGCCGCAGAGATACTGGCATTGAACAAGCCAATGGCAGTGATTTGGGCGATGGGGATTACCCAACATATCGTCGGCGTGCGCAACGTGATGAGCCTGGCGAATCTCCAGATGTTGCTCGGCAATATGGGCATGGAGGGCGGCGGAGTGAACCCTCTGCGGGGTCAGAATAACGTCCAGGGGGCGTGCGATATGGGCGGGTTGCCCAACGTCTATCCAGGCTACCAAAATGTCACCAGCGAAGAAACCCGGCTAAAATTCGAAGCGGCATGGGGCGTTTCCTTACCCGACAAGGTTGGTTTGACCCTCACCGAGATGATCCCTGCTTGCGAGGATGGGCGGGTACGCGCGCTGTACATTCTGGGCGAGGATCCGGTCATGAGCGATCCGAACACCAGCCACATCCGCCATTGTCTGGAGCGCTGCGAGTTCCTGGTCCTCCAGGAAATTTTCCCATCGGAAACATCTGCGTATGCTGATATCTTACTGCCGGGGGTCAGTTTCGCGGAGAAGACCGGCACATTTACCAGTACCGAACGCCGCATCCAGATGTGCCGAAAGGCAATCGAACCGCTGGGTGAAACCAGACCGGACTGGCAGATCACAACCGAAATTGCCAAACGGATCATCGCTCTTGGGGAGCGGGATATGCGACCGGCTCCGCATTCTGGATGGGATTACAACGATACCAGTGATATTATGTCGGAAATTTCGGCGGTTACGCCATCCTATGCCGGGGTATCCCATGCGCGCCTGGAAGCAGGGGAACGCCTGCAGTGGCCGGTAAAAGGGCCTGACCATCCCGGGACGCCTGTTTTGCATGTCGGGCAGTTCACGCGGGGCAAAGGTAAGTTCGCACCGATTGACCATATTCCACCGGCGGAGTTACCCGACGACGAATTCCCCGTGCTGCTTTCCACCGGCCGCGTGCTGTACCACTGGCATGGCGGACAGATGACCCGCCGCGCCAAAGGACTGATGGGGGTGTATGGCCGGGCACTGGTGGAGGTTAACCCTGAGGATGCCGCCCGGTGGAATGCCAAGGACGGTACGCACTTGCGCGTGACATCCCGCCGCGGCAGCATCGAAGTGGAAGCCTGGGTGACTGACCGCGTGCCACCCGGAATGGTGTTCGCAAACTTCCACTTCCCGGAAACATCTGCAAATATCTTGACGCATGCCTCGCTCGACCCTGTGGCGAAAATACCGGAGTATAAGATCGTAGCGGTGCGGGTGGAGGCGGTATAGAAAATTGCGAGATGTGATGCAGTCCTGTGTGCAATGAACCAATTAGTACAATACCCCATTTGGAAAGTTCTGTGAATATTCTCAGCGTGACTTACTTTCTCAACGGCTTTCTGATGATCGCCATGCCGATTGGCTTGACGATCTATTTGACGCGCAAATTCAAACAAGATTGGCGCTTGTTTTGGATCGGCGCAGCAACACTCATCTTTTCGCAAGTATTGCATATTCCATTCAACGCGCTGGTAGGCCCCGTTTTTAACCAATTCGGTTTTATCGCCCTGCCAGTGGTTTTGCAGAACGTTATTCTCTCTGTTTTCCTGGGTTTGAGTGCCGGGTTGTTTGAAGAACTCTCCCGCTATGCCATGTACCGCTGGTGGGCAAAAGATGCCCGTTCCTGGGGCAAGGGATTACTGGCGGGGGCGGGTCACGGTGGCAGTGAAGCGATCATCCTTGGTCTTCTGGTGCTTTATGGATATGTACAGATGATCATTGTACGCGGAATGGACATTTCAACGCTTGTAACGCCTGATAAAGTCGAATTGGCTAAAGCCCAAATCCAGGCATATTGGTCGGCACCCCTGTACATGACGATGCTTGGAGCCCTGGAACGCCTGTTTACCATTCCGTTGCACATGGCATGCTCGGTGCTTGTTTTGCAGGCGTTCACACGCAAGAAATTCTGGTGGGTGGGCCTGGCGCTCCTTTACCACGCCCTGGCAGATGGTGTGGCCGTTTTTGTTTCGCAGATTGGGTTTTCAGCGCTGGCTATCGAGGGAATCATCGGTATCTTTGCGATTGTGAGCATGGTAATCGTTTTTGCGCTGCGCCAGCCCGAACCTTCCGCGAACCCGGTATCTGCTCCAATTTCGACGCCGGAATTCAAGCTCGGGCCGGTTTATGAGACCAAGGAAAACCTGGACAAGACGCGTTATCAATAGAGAGGCTATATGATCCATACTGATAATTTGGCAAAAAAATTCGGCGCGATCCTGGCGGTGGAGAGCCTCAGCCTGGATGTGGCTGAAGGCGAGGTATTCGGCTTCCTCGGTCCGAATGGCGCCGGGAAGACGACCACCGTCCGTATGTTGACCAGCCTCATAGGTCCGACCGGCGGCTCGGCGACGGTGGCCGGGTTCACGGTCGGCCAGCAGGATACCGAAATCCGCCGCACAGTCGGCGTGCTGACCGAGACCCCGGGCATGTACGATAACCTGTCGGCCGAATACAACCTGCGCATCTTTGCCGAACTGTACGAAGTCAAGGATGTGAAGGGGCAGATCGAAAAGTACCTTAAGATGCTCGGCCTGTACGAACGTCGCCTGGATGCGGCTGGAACATTTTCCAAGGGTATGAAACAGAAACTGGCAATTGCGCGTGCTTTGCTGCACGAACCGCGCATCTTGTTCCTGGACGAGCCGACGGCAGGGCTTGACCCGGAAGCGTCGCACTTGGTGCGTGAGTTTATTACCGAACTCAAGAAGGAAGGCCGGACAATTTTTCTGTGCACCCACAACCTGGACGAAGCCGACCGCCTGTGTGACCGAATCGGTGTGTTCAAGTCTCGCCTGTTGGTGGTGGATACTCCGGCTAACCTGCGTGCCTCGGTCTTCGGGCGGAAGGTGGTCTTCCACCTGCGCTTGGCGGACGAGAATATCGCTGGTGCCGTGCGTCAACTGGCGTTCGCACGGGAAGTAAAAGTTGTGGAGAACAAACTGGTGGTCACTCTCGACAACCCAGATGCCCAAAACCCGGAGGTAGTGCGGGTGCTGGGAACTGCGCCATTCGTTGGAAGATGTTTATCTGCAACTGGTCAAGGGTGCTTAATGTGTCGTTGCGAACAGACCCGAAGGGAAGACGAAGAAATCCCCGCGCAAGGGAGGAGGCTGCTCACCTGTACTTGCAGGAGGAGCAAGTGTCGTCCCTTCAGGGCTCGCAAAGGCACAGAGGAGATGTTTTATGAATAAGATAAAAACGATTGTCCGTAAAGAATGGGCGGAAGTATTCAAGAATCGCATGGTGATTTTCACGGTAGCATTCCTGCCGCTATTGATGACGGCCATCCCGCTGGGCATCATTTACGGGACGCGCGGCATGGCAACGGCGACTGCTGGGACCACCACTGACAGCGGACTGCCATCTGAAATGACCCAGTCCATGTGCCCGAGTGGATTGAGCGGTAGAGACTGTCTCCAGGTGTTCCTGGTCAGCGAGTTTATGATGCTGTTCATGCTGGTGCCGGTGGTAATCCCCGTTACCATCGCCGCGTATTCCATAGTTGGTGAAAAGACCACCCGCAGCCTTGAGCCATTGCTGGCGACACCCATCACCACCGTGGAATTACTGATTGGCAAGTGTCTGGCGGCAGTCATCCCGGCGGTGCTGGCCACGTATGCAGCCTTTGGGATTTTTGCCCTCGGCTCCTGGATCATTGTGGCAAACAAGATGTTACTGATGGCATTGCTGGATGTGCGCTGGCTGATTGCGATTTTCCTCGTAGGCCCTCTGCTGGCTGTAATGGCCGTAACGTTTTCGCTGATGATTTCATCGCGCGTCAATGACCCGCGTGTGGCGGAACAGGTTTCGATGGTTGTCATTGTACCTGTCCTGGCCGGGTTCTTTGGCCAGGTGGCCGGCCTGTTCGTCCTGAATAAACAGATTATTTCGATTGTCGCCCTGGTCATGTTGGTGCTGGATGCGCTTTTACTTTATCTGACAACACGTGTATTCCAGCGCGAGCAAATTCTCACCCGTTGGAAGTGAGCCTATGAAAAAAATCCAGTTTGCATTGTTGATTGCGACTCTGGTGAGCCTGCTAGCCATCACTGCGGCCTTTGCTCAGACCGAAGAATTGAGCCTGAGGATGTCGCGCGACTTTGGCTATGGTGGCTTTAACAACGATATTCAGGGTTTGTTCTCCATGAAAGTCACCGGTCCGGCTGACCTGGCGCGGGTGGTCTTTTATATTAACAGCATCGTGATCGGCGAAGTTACCCAGGCACCTTTTAATCTGCAATTCAACACGGATAATTACCCCCTCGGCCAACTCTGCAATTCAACACGGATAATTACCCCCTCGGCCAACACGAACTATATGCTGTCGGCTATTCCTCGAGCGGACAGCAATATAGTTCCAATGTAATTTACAGCAATTTCGTCCCCGCTTCGGAAGGCACCAAAGCTGCCCTGCAAATTGCTGTCCCTCTGCTGGTGATTGTCTTTGGAGCTATCCTGCTCTCCTTCATTGTTCCGTTAGTGATGGGGCGTGGCAAGACTCAGAACCTGCCGCTTGGTGCGGAACGCAAATATAGCGTTGGCGGCGGGATTTGCCCGAAATGCCGTCGTCCCTTTGCCCTGCCCCTGTTCAGTATGCATCTGGGATTTTCCAAACTTGCCTGCTGTCCCTACTGCGGAAAGTGGAGTGCGGT
>JAPLGV010000204.1 GCA_026389975.1 Chloroflexota bacterium | reverse complement strand
GTAGCCGGTTCCCCAACCCTGAGCGAAGATGGGCGCATCCCGCCCATCCCGGCCATCGGTTCGCACGACCCAAAGCGCCTTGACTTTGCCAGGATATATGCTGAGAAAGTCTGCCTGCCGAAGCAGGCGATTGAGTTCCAGATGCTTTTTGGCATTCGGCGCGATTTGCAGGAGCATTACGTCAAGGAATGCTACCCGGTGCGGATTTACGTCCCGTATGGCACGCACTGGTACCCGTACTTCATGCGCCGCCTGGCGGAGCGACCGGCCAACGTGTGGTTCTTTGTCTCGAATTTCTTCCGCAAATAATCAATCAGGAACCCGGTTTCTTCGAAAAAACCGGGTTCCTTGATTCTATGGTAAAACATAGGCATGGACGGACAGCCTCTCGCCCTCGTCACCGGAGCAGCCCACCGCCTCGGTAAAACCTTCGCCCTGACCCTGGCGCGGCGCGGCTATGCCATTCTCCTGCACCATCATCACTCTACTGACGAAGCCGCCGCCACCGCGGACGAAATCCGCGCCCTCGGTGTGCCGGCCTATCTGGCGCAAGCCGACCTGACAGACGACACCAATCTCTTATCTCTGCTCTCGACTCTCGATTCTCTTCCTCATAAACTTAAAGTTCTGGTGAATTCCGCATCTGTCATGCAGCGGACCGATATTCACGCCACCTCTCCTGCGGACTGGGACGCCACCTTCGCGCTTAACCTGCGCGCCCCGTTCCTGTTAGCGCAGCAGGCCGCCGGGCGGATGGCGGAAGGCGGACTCATTGTCAATATCACCGATGTGGGCGCGCACAAGCTCTGGACAGGCCACCCGGCCTACGTGGTCAGCAAGTCCGCACTGGAGACGCTGACGCGCTTGCTGGCGAAGGCTTACGCACCGGGCATTCGCGTTAACGCTATCGCGCCAGGATTGGTGCTGCCATCGGACAACAACACGCCGGAAGAATGGGAAAAACTGGTGGAGCGCCTGCCGCTCAAACGTCCCGCCTCGCTGGATGAAGTCGCCGCGGCCCTCGCATTCCTGCTCGATAATCCATCCATCACCGGCCAGACAGTCGTTGTGGATGGCGGGTACTCTCTGATCTAAATTGTTTTTCTTGTGTTCCTGCGTGTACAAAAACGTTATTCATTGTGGTGATTGAATGTTCAAATCGCTTCTGAAACTCTCCCGTCCCATTCATCTGCTCTTCGCCGCACTGACCTACACGCTCGGCGCGGGCATTGCCCATTACCTCGGACAGCCGGTCCGCGCCGCCTCCTTCGGGCTGGGACTGCTGGCTGTCCTGGCCCTGCTGGGCGGAGCATTTCTCTTCGCCGAGTATTTTCGCCTGCCGCGGATGCCGCTATTGCAGGGGGAGACACCCCGTCAAAGTGAACACTTCCGGGTGACGCTGCTGCAGGTCTCCTATGCGGCCTTGACCCTCTCCACCGTAGCCATCCTGACCCTGCTGCTGACCCACTCGCTCAACCTATCCGCCGACATTCTGCTCGGGTTGGCGTTCCTTTTCCTGGTAGCCTACGCCGTACCGCCCATGCACCTTTCCGATACCGGTTACGGCGAACTAATCCTGGCCATCACTCTGGGCACGCTACTCCCGGCGCTGGCGTTGCTGCTCCAATATGGTCAGCTCCATCGTCTGTTGCCATTCACCACCTTCCCGCTCACCCTGCTGGCTCTGGCTTATCAGCTGGTCTGCAATTTCCCCGCCTTTGCTACCGACCAGAAACTGGGACGCCACACCCTACTTACCCGTCTGACCTGGCAGCGCGCCGTCCCGATCCATCATTTCCTGGTTCTGGCGGCTTTCCTACTCTTTGCGGCTGAGCCTTTCCTGAAATACCCCTTGGGTCTGGTCTGGCCGGTCTTCCTGGCCCTGCCTTTCGCTGCCATACAAATGATCTGGCTCCAGCGCATTGCCAATGGCGGACGTACGCTCTGGAACTTTCTGACCGCCCTCGCCAGCGCCACCTTTGGCCTGACGGCTTATCTGCTGGCCCTGACATTTTGGATTCGGTGACCCATGTCTGAATTCCTGCGACTTTTGCCTCCCACCGAGGCCTTGCAAACGCTCCTGCGCGCCTTGCCGGATCGGGAGCCTGCCGCCGAGATGATTGATACAACCAACGCCTTGGGCCGCGTGACTGCCGCGGACGTGCGCGCCCCGCACCCGTTGCCGGAGTTCCCGCGCTCCACCGTGGACGGGTATGCTGTCCGGGCTCGCGATACTTTCGGGACATCCGAGTCGCTGCCCGGCTACCTGACCCTTGTCGGAGAAGTCCCGATGGGCGACGCCCCATCTTTTGCACTGACACCCGGCGCGTGCGCCCTCATCCACACCGGCGGGATGCTGCCAGAGGGGGCGGACGCGGTGGTTATGCTGGAATATACCCAGATGGTTGGTAGGGGCGACCTTCATGGTCGCCATCGGGTAGGGACAGGCACAGCCCGCGACGAACATGCGAGCCCTGCCCCTACACACGAAATTGAAATCTCGCGCGCCGTTGCGGAGGGGGAGAACGGCCTGCGCGTTGGTGAGGATGTGGCCGCGGATCAGGTTGTCCTGGCGGCCGGGGTAAGCCTCCGCCCGGCGGAGATTGGCGGGTGCATGGCGCTCGGAATCATTCAATTGCGCGTAGCCACTAAGCCCAAAATTGGAGTCCTTTCTTCCGGCGATGAAGTGGTTCCGTCGGGACAGAGTCCGCGCCCAGGGCAGGTACGCGACATTAATTCCTATTCTTTAGCTGCGCTGGTCAAAGAGGCGGGCGGGCGGGGAGCCTGCCCTCTACGGCATCGTACCCGACAGCCTGGAGGCGATGAAGGCCGCCGCGGCGAGAGCCTTGACCGAGTGCGACGCGGTCGTTATC
>JAPLGV010000098.1 GCA_026389975.1 Chloroflexota bacterium | reverse complement strand
TTCGGCGGATACTGTCTGCCCGGACCTTCGGCGGGAGATATTGAGGAGAATGCCAATGGCCGCCAGTGTTGAGAGCAGGTTCGAACCGCCCGCACTGACAAAGGGCAGGGCATTGCCTGCAAAAGGCAGCAGGCCTACCATAACGGCCATGTTGATGGCGGCTTCGATGACGATCCAGAAGGTCAGCCCGGCGGCCATCACAGCGCCGAGCGAATCGGGCGCCTGGCCGGCGATCTTCAAACCGCGCCATGCCAGGGCAGCATACAGACTAATCAACCCCAGCGCACCGAACAGGCCCAGTTCTTCGACGATTACGGCGAAGATGCTGTCGGTGGCGGCGAACGGAAGACCGATTAGTTTCGTCGTGGCCCGTCCGATCCCGACGCCGAACAATTTGCCTTTGAAGATGGCTTCCAATGACCACAGAACGTGGTCGCTGGATTTCAGCGGGTCCTTCAACCCGGCGATGTATGAGCCGATACGGGCTTTGCCGGTGGAACTGAATTGCACTACCAGCCATCCGGCTACCAGCGCCACGATGCAGAACAGGATGATCTGCCGCATTTCGCCGCCGGCCAGGAAGAACAACAACCCGCCCAGGATGAAAATGGTCACCGCCGCGCTCAAGTCAGGCTGGATGAAAATCAAACCGCCAATCGCACCCAGAATGAAAGCCAGCGGGATCAACCCCAATTGGATATCATGCAGATGTTCGCGTTTACTGTACAGCCAGACCGACAAATAGATGGTGGTTGCTAATTTTGCCAATTCGGAAGGCTGGACCGAGCCGCCAAAGAATGTGCGTACTGCGTTATTACGAACCTCGTTGTTAATAAGCACGGCGATGAGCAGGATTACCGTCACGCCCATCAGCGGCAAGGCGAACTTCCGCCAGAGATGATAATCAAGGCGGGAGAGGATGAATGCAGTCAGCGTCCCGATGGCCATCCACAACAACTGTTTGTTGAAGATATAGGCCGCTGAACCATAAGTCTGCAGGGAAAAATCGGTACCGGCAGAATACTGCATCAGCAGGCCGAAGATGCCCAGGGCGATGACGACCGCCACCAGGATCAAGTCACCGCCTCGTGCTGGAACCGGGACTAACACGCTGGAAGCGCGGGCGCGGTTTGCAGACGCCGCGCCCCGTGCTGGAACCGGGACTACCACGGCGGGGTGAGCAGACTGGTTTACGAAAGTTCCGATACCCATTTTCGAAAAGCCTCTCCACGTTCTTCGAAATCACGGAATTGGTCAAAGCTGGTGCCGCCCGGTGAAAGCAGGACAACCTCGCCCGGTTCGGTCACACGGGCCGCAGCCTGAACAGCCTCTTCAAGGTCCTTGCAGCGTTCCACTGTTTTCTGGAGCCCCGTGCTGGAACCGAGACTACCACGCGGACCGTGGGCCTGCTCCAGCGCCGCGGCGATTTTCTCCGCCGCCTCGCCGAAGATTACTACGCGCTCCACACGTTCGTGGACCAGGGCCGCCAGTTCTTCCCAGGGCAGGTTCTTGTCTCGTCCGCCCAGCAGCAGGACGATTGGTTCGGTAAAGGAACGGATGGCGGCCATCGTCCGTTCAGGAGCAGTGGCGATGGAGTCGTTGTACCATTTGGCTCCGTTCCATTCACGGACTAACTCCAGCCGGTGGGCCACACCGCGGAAATCCTCGGCGGCTTCCAGCATGGCGTCCAGCGGCAGACCGGCAGCGTAGCCGATGGCGAAGGCCGCCAGCGCATTCATCATGTTGTGCTCACCGCGCAGTTGGATCTGGTCGCGGCGGAGCAGGGGGATTTCCACGCCGCGTTCGCGCCCCGTCCCGTACGAGATTCGGGATGATATGCTAGAACCGGGACTACCACGCAGATACAGGATGCCGTCTGCAAGGAAACTGCCATCCTGCTTGCCTGGGATGTGTCCAAACCCAAAAGAAATGAGGCGACTGTTTACCTTGCTGCGCAGGCGCCAGGAACCGGGGTCTTCGCGGCATAAGACGGCTGTGTCGCCATTTCCCTGGAAATTCAGGATGCGCTGCTTGGCGGCGGCATAGGCTTCCATTGTGCTATGCCGGTCGAGGTGATTGGGCGTGATGTTCAAGACGGTCGCCACATTCGGTGAAAGGGTCATCTGTTCCAACTGGAAACTGGAAATTTCCAGGATGGCCAGGTCGTCCGGTTTCATCTTGTCTACGTAGTTGAGCAGCGGATCGCCGATGTTGCCACCGACGTAAACCTTGTCGCCGAAGGCGGTTTTTGCCATCTGCCCGACCAGCATGGTGGTGGTGGTCTTCCCGGCGGAACCGGTGATGCCGACCGTCTGGCAGGGGACGGTTTCCATGAAAACCTGCGTGTCGTTGGTCAACGGGATACCGCGCCGGGCGGCCTCGACCACGATGGGGTTTTCGAGCGGCACACCTCCGGAGAGGCAGAGAATATCCGACGTATCGAGAATCTCAACCGGATGGCTGCCCAGCACCCAGGTCACGGGCCGCTCTGCGTCATCCAGAGCGGACCGGGCGGCGGCCATCTGCTCGGCTGTGCGGTGGTCGTTCACGGTCACGGAGGCACCGTGACGCGCCAGCCAGCGCGCTGCCGCCTGTCCCTGGCGGGCGCCTCCGAGAATGGTTACGCGTTTTCCGTTCCAGTCCGTTTTCACGCCTTTACACCATTACCAATCCAATACCCAGCATGGCGGCCAGCAGGCCGATCAGCCAGAAACGCTGCACGATCTGCATCTCAGACCAGCCGAGTAGTTCAAAATGCAAGTGGAGCGGTGCCATTTTGAAGAACCGCCGTCCGTGCGTGATCCTGAAATACACGATCTGGATCACGTCGCTCAGCGCCTCGCTGACCGGAATGACGGCGATGACAGGCAAAATGGCCCACTGGCCGGTCATCAGGGCAATCACCGCGATAGTGGCGCCCAGCGAAAGCGAGCCGGTATCGCCCATAAAGAGTTGGGCCGGATGAACGTTGAACCACAAAAAGCCGAATAGTGCTCCTACCATGGTGAAACAGAAACGGGCGATGAAAACCTGTCCTTGCATCAGGGCCACGCCGCCGTAAGCGGCGAAAACGGTGGCCGAAATCAGACCGGCCAGTCCATCCAACCCGTCGGTAAAGTTGACCGCGTTCGACATGGCGACAATGACAAAACCGGCAATCGGGATGTACAGCCAGCCCAGTTCAATCTCGAAATGGATGCCCGGAATAAAAAGATCGGGCACATCCAGCATGTATCTCAAGACGGCTGCCAGCCCCAGCGCAAGCACAATTTGGGCGATGAGTTTGGTGCGGATGCGCATCCCCTCGCCCTTGCGGTTGCCACGGATGCCTTCCCAGTCATCCAGGGCGCCCAGGACGGCAAACCCCAACATGGCTGCCAGCGGGACCAGCACCGATTTACCGAGCACCTTCATACCAATCAGGCTGACGGCGTTAAGCAGCACCGTGATGAGCGCCACTGGCAGGATGATCATCACACCACCGATGGTCGGTGTGCCCATTTTGACGAAATGCTTACCCGGCTCTTCCACACGGATCTGCTTGCCAATCTTGAAGTGCCGCAGGATACGCAACAAGGGGCCGCCCCAAATCACCGTCATCATGAAGGCCAGCCCGGCCAGGCTGAGCGCCAAGGCAGAATTGCTCATTCGGGAACCTCCCCCCCGGAGGACGGGAGACCGAGGACGGAGGACGGAGTGGAGAGGGCGGCGACGATGCGGTCCATGCGGATGCCGTGCGAACCTTTGACCAGGACCACGTCTTCCTCGGTAAGGGATTTGCGCAGGTGGGCGATGGCCTCATCTTGGTTCTCGAATTCGGCGATCTTTCTGGACCCTAAACCTGCCCGCCGCGCTGCGGTGGCGATGATATGCGCGCGCGTCCCCACTGTGACCAGCGTATCGGCCACTTCGGCGGCACGCACGCCGACCATCTCATGTCCCTGTTTTTCGTATTGCCCGAGTTCGAGCATATCACCCAGCACCGCCACCTTGCGGCCTCCCAGTTCGGCCAGCAGGTTGAGCGCCGCCAGCATGGACTCAGGCGAAGCGTTGTAAGTGTCATCGAGCAGCAGTGCGCCACTCTCCGTGCGGACGGCCGTCAGACGCAGTTGCGCATGTCCCTGGCGCAGGCCGTCCAAAATTTCCTGCCAGGTCAGCCCATCTGCCAGACCGACCGCCGCGGCGCGCAACGCCGTGTGGACCGAATGCTGTCCTATCATCGGGATGCGTACGTGCAGTGTCTCGTGCCCCGTCCCGTACGAGATTCGGGATGATATGCTAGAACCGGGACTACTACGCCGGTAATGCAAGCGGAAGCGGATGCCCTCCAGCCCGAGGCCTTCCACTTCGTCAGCCCACAGGTCGGCAGCAGGGTCGAGACCATAGAAGAAAACGCTGGCGCGGGTCAGTTCGGCCATTTTGCATACCCAGGGATCGTCCAGGTTGAGCACGGCCACCCCGTTAGCGGGAAGGGCCTGTACCAGTTCAGATTTGCCGCGGAAAATATCTTCCTGCGACCCGGCCCGTTCGGCGTGAACAGTGCCGATGTTGGTGACCACACCAATTTCTGGCAGGGCGATGTCGCACAGGAAGGCGATTTCACCGGGGACATAGAATCCCATTTCCAGAACGGCGCGCTCGTAACCCCGGCCGAGTCTCAGGATGGTGAGCGGCAGGCCGATTTCGTTGTTCATGTTGCCGGGGCTTTTCAACGTGCGGTAACGCTGGTCGAGCACCTCGGCGATGACTTCTTTTGTCGTGGACTTGCCCACGCTGCCGGTTATGCCGATCACGCGCAGGTCCAGTTTGCGCCGCCAGAAATGGGCAATCTGTTGGAGTGCGGTAAGCGTATTCTCCACCAGCAGGCAAAGCCCCCCGGAGGACGGGAGACGGGGCACGTCCAAATCTGTGTGCAGGTCCGGAGACTGACCCTCCCGTCCCGTACGAGATTCGGGATGATATGCTGGAACCGGGACTATCCCGTGAGCCAGTCGCACGGTCCGGAAGGAGCCGGGAATGTCATGCTGGATTAATGCAAGAGAAGCCCCGCGCCGGAAGGCATCGGCGACGAAGTCGTGCCCGTCCACGCGCTCACCGGGGAGGGCGACGAACAACGAGCCAGGGATGACCTGGCGCGAGTCAATCGCTGCCTCAGTGATGACCGTTTCGGCCTGTGGAGGGCGGGTATTCGTCAGGGCTTCGATTACGTCAGCCAGTGTTAGCATGAAACCTCATCGTCCAATGCCCGTGCTGGAACCGGGTACTACCGTCATCTGCAGACGGACGACATCCGGTGGAACATCCATCAAGACGACCAGTTTTTCAACGACCTGTTTGAAAATCGGAGCGGCTACCACCGAGGCAGCCCTGTTACTCTGCGGTTTTTCGAGCCAGACGTAGACTATAAAGCGGGGATCGTCCACCGGTCCCCATCCAATAAAGGTGGCGTTGATATCATTTTCGTCATATCCTCCTCCGGAGAGAGGGATCTGCGCGGTGCCAGTTTTTCCGGCGATGCGGTAACCGGGAATAAGCGCCGCGGACGATTCGGTCTCCAGGGCATTGGCCAACATCTCGCTGATAGTGTCGGCGGTATTGGCGGAGATGGGAGTGCCGACGATCTGCGTTTTGGTGTTGCTCTGTTTGCCAGCCTGTATCTGGGCATAGAGCACGTGCGGATAGACCATCTGGCCGTCATTGGCGAGGGCTGAGGCGGCCATGACCATCTGGATGGGGGTTACGGAGACGCCCTGGCCGAAGGCATTGGTGCCCAGTTCCACGGGACGCCAGTCGCCATCGCCGGGGAGTTTTAAACGTCCGGAGGTTTCCTGGGCCAGGTCAATGCCGGTGGCATGACCGAGGCCGAAGCGCTGCATGTAAGAGTAGAAACTATCACTGCCCATCTGGGTGGAGGAGACCCAGGCCAGGCAGACGTTGAGCGAGTTTGCCAGGCAGCCGGTCATATCCTGATTACCCCAGGCGCCGCCATCCCAGTTGACAATTCTAAAACCCCCAACCAGGATGGAACCGGTGTCGAAGAAGACTGTGCCGGGCTGGACGGCGCCGCTATCCAGGGCACCGGCCATGGTCAGGATTTTGGAGACCGAGCCGGGTTCATAGGCCTGGCTGATGGCCCGGTTGAAGGGGGTTTCTCCGGGAAAAACCGTGGTAATGCTCTGGTAGTCGTTCAGGTTCAGGCGTGGCGTGGAAGACATGGCCAGGATTTCGCCGGTGAGCGGGTCCATTACGACAATTGTCCCGGAGGATGCGCCGGTATCCACCAGCGCCTGGTCCAGGATTTTTTCGATGGCGGCCTGGATTTTGCGGTCAATGGTCAGGATGATGGTCTGACCGGGCGGGATGGTGGGGTATTCGGTGGCACGCCGCGGGTCGGCGGGGACCAGCATCCGGACGGGGATGCCGGCCAGGATGTTGTCGTATTTTTCTTCGATGCCCAGGTAGCCGTGGTTATCTTCCGTTACGAAACCGAGCACGTTGGAAGCCAGGTCGTTTTCCGGGTAACTGCGTGCGTAATGGGCTTTGAAGTAGACGGCATCCAGGTTTTTCCCGGTCGGGTCGCTGTGGGCAGCTTTCTGGAGTGTCATCAGCTGTTCGGCTTTGTGGGTGGAAACAAAATCATCCAGAATGATGTACTGGGCATTGACGGGGGCTAGAGAAATCCTGTAATTCACTTCGTTGAGGTCTATGCCCGACATCTGGAGGGCCAGCATGACGGTCGGCATATCCGGGTTGACTGTCAGGTCCAGACCGATTTCGTAGACGGTCTTATTCCCGGCTAGCAGGCTGCCGTGACGGTCGTGGATTTCCCCGCGCGGCGGGAAAAAGTCCTTCCAGACATAATCGCCCTGATTAATGACTCCTGCCACTTCCGGGCTGTTCTGGATGCGGACAATCTGCACAAGGATGGCGATGCCCAACACTGCCAGGAGGAAGGCAACACTCAGATAGCGCCAGGTATGGGGCTGTCGTTTCAAGGTTGACCTCCGGCAGAGGCGGAAGAAGCCTGCTGGTTCATGAAATAGTCGAACCAGGATTCAGTGTATTCGGGGAGGATGACGGGGGAGGACGGGAGACCGAGGACGGAGGACGGGGTGGAGAGGTCCACGGCCGATTGTGCTACATACCCGGGGACGGCCACGTAGGTTATTTCATCCGGGCTGGTAGGCTGGAAGCCCATGGCTTCGGCGCGCTGCTGCACGGCTTCGAAGGAAGTCAGCCCGGCCAACTGCGTTTCCAAATCGGCGTTGTCACGTTGGTTGGGGGTGATCTCGTTTCGCAGGGTCTGGATTTCACGCCCGGCCAACGTGGCCCGCACAGTGACATTAAGGTAAATACCGGCCACCATGGCTATCAATACCAGTGCAAGCAAAAACAGGCCGATCCACTGGTGTTGCACCCGCCAGGGGGCCTGACGAACTTTCTGGACGATTTGCGTGACATTGTTCATCTTGTACTGTCCATTAAACTGCTTGCCGGTAGTTATCGGTGACGCTGCCCCGTGCTCGAACCGGGACTACCACGCACCACCGTTCTGAGCCAACACCCATTGGCTTGCTTATGCACAGCATAAGGTAAGAACCCTATAATTTCTCAGCAACACGTAACTTGGCGCTGCGTGCGCGGGAATTCTGGTTGATTTCTGCCTCCGTCGGCGTGATGGGCCGGCGGGTGATTTCCTTGATGCTCGCTTTATGCCCGCAGGTGCAGATCGGCTGGCGGGGCGGGCAGATGCAGTCCTTGCTTTCCCGGCGAAAATATTCTTTGACGAGCCGGTCTTCCAGTGAGTGGAACGAGATGACCGCCAGCCTGCCTCCCGGACCGAGAGCCTGCACCGCCAGGGGAAGGATTTTCTCCACCGACTCCAGTTCGCCATTGACAGCGATGCGCAGGGCCTGGAAGGTCTGCGTGGCGGGGTGGTGGGGACCGCGCCGGGGCTGGCCTCGCTCGATGACGGCGGCCAGTTGCCGGGTCCCGCCCACGGGCCGGGCAGCGACGATGGCCCGGGCGATGCGCCGGGCAGCGGGTTCCTCGCCGTAGCGAAAGAGCAGGTCGGCCAGTTCCTGCTCCGGCCACTGGTTGATGATCTCGGCGGCGGTGAGCGGGTTCGACGGGTCGAAGCGCATGTCCAGCGGGCCGTCGGCCAGGAAGGAGAAGCCGCGCTCCGGGGTGTCGAACTGCATGGAGGAGGCGCCCAAGTCGAGCAGGATTCCATCCACCGAGTCCCAGCCCAGTTCAGCCAGTTGGCCGGGGAGGGAGGTGTAGGAGGCCTTCTTTAACCATATGCGCTCTCCGAAGGGAGCAAGTTTCTGGCGGGCCAGACCGAGCGCCTGGGGGTCCACATCCAGGCCGAGCAGTTGGCCTCCCGGTTCGCTTCCGGCGAGCAGACCGGCTGCATGGCCGCCTGCGCCGAGAGTCCCATCCACATAGCGTGCTCCGCTTTTCGGGCGTAAAGCGTGTATAATTTCCTGGTAAAGTACTGGTTGGTGCGCTGGTATCATCTCAGCGGGTCTTGAGATCGAGCGCCGCGAAGCGTTGCGCATTGGTCTCGGCGTCGCTGACCTGGACTTCCTGCTCTTTCCAGAGTTCGGGCGACCAGATTTCAAAGTAATCGCCCTGGCCGACGAAGACGACGTTTTATTTCAGGTCGGCATATTCTTTCAGGTTCGGTGAGAGCAGGATGCGCCCGGCGCCATCAGGCACTATCCGCAGGGCGTTGCCCAGGATGATGCGGCGCAGCAGGCGGGCGTTCGGGTCGGTCAGGTTCATCGCCATCAGGCGGTCGTAGAGGATCTGGAAGACCGGCGGAGGCAGTACCATCAGGTTGCGGTCCAGCCCCTGGACGACATAAGCGCCTTCGGCTGGCAGTTCCCGGAATTTCGACGGGATCGTCAGTCGGCCTTTATCATCGAAGGAGTGCTGGTACTGGTTTAGGAACATTAGTTCTACTTACCTTATTTAACCAGAATGCCGGAATTACCGGCATCCCACTTCGTCCCACTTACTCCCACGGACA
>JAPLGV010000464.1 GCA_026389975.1 Chloroflexota bacterium | reverse complement strand
GGCCATTGTTGTTTGCATGCTTTAGAAAAGATTGGGTATACAAGATATTTATTGATGGCAAAGAATATAAGACTTTTTACGGCTCAAAGTTGGAAAAAACGCGTTAAAGCGGCCCAACACCGGCTCCAGCGGACAGCGGCTCTGCCGCTCGCGCGCAGGCGCGTTTTGCCAGAAATGGCGCGATAATGTGAAGAGTCTCGCCAGTCCCGCCGCTGCCGCTGAGCCCATCCGTTTGCCCCGCTACGCAGTTCGGAGGAACATATGAAAGTCTTCTCTCGCTATTCACTGATTATTGCGCTGGTGTTCTCATTGGTTGCCTGCACCGCAAAGCCAAGTACATTACCAACCACAGAGACTTTAAGCGACGACCAACTTGCACTTCATGTTTTGGTTGATTTTCTCGAAAATCTTCACGCTGGCAAATACGATGAGGCTGCTCCGCTCTACGGTGGAACATATGAAATCATGATAGACCATAATCCTAGCATTCCCCCAGACGATTATGTTGCGTTGTTGCGGAACGCGTGTACCATCAACGGAGCGGAGTGTCGTCTCCAAGTGAAGAGCGCAGGATTGGATAAGAAAGTCTCTAACACAGAATTCCTTTTCAAAGTTGACTTTTTAAATGCAGATGGAGCACTTTTTGTGCTTGGACCATGTTGTGGAGGTAACGAGACGGAATCTCCGCCTCAGTCTGTGTTCTATTTTACAGTCGTGGAGGTTGATAAAGACAAGTTTGTCGTTATGGACATGCCACCTTATACGCCTTGATACAACAGGAAAGCAATATGATGAGAAGGAATCTTTTCCTGATAGTTCAAAAGCGGGCTAACACAGCGTGCATTGGACAGGTGGGATTCGTCGCCATTTTCGAGCATTTTTCTGGCTTCGAGTTTTTCCTGCTACCAAGCAGAATCCACGCCCGCCCCACCGCCACTAACGCAAACCGTTGGGCAGCGCAAAATATGTGCACTAATGAAATACCACAACATGATATGAAAAAGCTTGTTCTATTCTCTTTGCTTATACTTATTCTTCTCTCGGCATGTGGCTTGCAGGCCTCAACACCAATAAGAGTGGCCTATCTTGTCGAGCAGGAAGGTCAATTACCGCAGGCCGACCTCAACAAACACCCCGAAATACTCGTCACCAGCAACTTCGTTGAGTTCCAAAAGGCAGCAAGCCACCGAATTGCTTTGTGGATTGACAAGAACGCAATCAAACTTGTTGATTCGCAATGGCTTGACCAGCTACCACAATCCTCTTATCCGATTATCGTGATTGGCTACAACGATACTTTACTCTCATTCCGAGATAGCTTGCAACTGTGCTGCTTCCTCGGCCCTGCTTTACCCGATTATTCGGGTGCCGAGCCTGGCTTCAGCGTATTCAAGCGCGACAGTGGTGAGCCCTTTGCCCCGATTACGATGCTGGAGGGCTTCAAGCAAACTCCAACTGTAGAGGATATTTTGCGGATCTCCACCGACCTACTAGATGGGACGATACAGCCCACCGCGACTTTACCGCCACCTGATGTTCCAACGCCAACACCGCCATAATTCCTTTACCATAGGCAACTGCGCTGCCCAACACCGGCTAGCGGACCCCGAAAGAACAACGTGGCAGGTAGCGTAGCGGCTGCCCTACCCGGCCTTCGGCCACCCTCCCCATTTCTTAAGACGGAAATGGAGAGGGGGATAATTGATAAGGAGTTGTCTTCGGCGACTCACATCGACGCCTCATGGCGTCGATATGGCTGATGGCGGCTTGTGCCCGCCTCCGCCAATGTCGCCGAAACAGCCGCCCCGCGGGGGTGCTTCGCAAATGGCGGCTTGTCCCATGGGGATGCTACGCGAAAGCCGCCTCGGCTAGTCGCCAGTCTCGCCGCTGCCAAGTTGTCCGCCAATCATTTTCTCAACACAGGATTTCCCATGCAACTCTTACAAGCCACCGGTCTCAGTCACTCGTACGGCAGCTTCCAAGCCCTGGCCTTGACAGACCTGGCTCTGAACGCCGGCGAAATCTCCGTTCTGGAAGGGCCGAACGGCTCCGGCAAATCGACCCTTATGCTGTGCCTAAGCGGCCTGATGCGCCCTACGACCGGCGAGATCCATGTCGACGGGTACGACCTGTACGCGGACGAACCTGAGGCTAAACGGGCCCTGGCGTTCATGCCGGATGTGCCGCGCTTCTACGCCGAGTTGACTGCCTGGGAGCACCTGCGCTTCCTGGCCCTGGCACACAATGCCGGCGAGGGCTTCGAGGCCCGGGCGGAG
>JAPLGV010000154.1 GCA_026389975.1 Chloroflexota bacterium | reverse complement strand
GCAATAACCGCACTGGACGGCCCCATCCGCCACAAAGGCTTGCTGAACCGGGTGCAGACCCCTCACTCTTTCCCCTTTTTTCCCTTCGGCGACGATACCCATCTGGAGATGGGAAGCCAGCCCTTCCACAGTAACGATCTCCGCCCCGTCGGCACGCGGCGCCGGGACAAGACAGGCCATCACCGCCTTGCCGTCCAGGAACACGGTACAGGCTCCGCACTCGCCCTCGGCGCAACCTTCCTTCGTGCCTGTCAGCCCGGCCTCCTCGCGCAGCAGCCGCAGCAGGGACTTTTCGCGGCCGGTCGTGAATGTGTACTCCCTGCCATTGATTCTTGTGTGAATGGATTCGCCTGACGATGGACGATCCCCAAAGGGGATGCTATGGACGATGGACGATGGTCTGTGGTCTGTGGTCTGTCGTCCCCACAGCAGCACCGGAGCCTCCGGGACCTGGGTCTGCTCCTGCCCATCGCGCAGGGTGCGCAGCCCGCGCATGACCAGCACCCGCACCATCGCCTTACGATAGGCGGCCGAGCCGCGGATGTCGTCAATCGGGCGAGACGCCCCGGCCGCCAGTTCTGCGGCACGAGCGATGACCTCGTCGGTAAGTTCTTTGCCGGCCAGATAAGCCTCGGCTTCGGGGGCATGGATGATGGTTGGGGCGACAGCCCCCAGCGTGATGACCGCCGATTTAACGCGGGACGAGTCGAGGGTCAGGACGACCGCTGCGTTGACCAGCGAAATAGCCTGGGCACGGCGCAGTCCCAGTTTCAAAAACGTCCCACGTTGAACGGTTTTCAGCGCCGGGAAGGCAATATCCACCAACATCTCATCCGGTTGGAGCACCGTCTTGCGGACGCCGGTATAGAAGTTCTCCAGGGGCACACGGCGAGTACCCTTCCCGGAAGCCAGCAATACCCATGCGCCGAGTGCCATCAACGGGGTGATGGTGTCGTTAGCGGGGCTGGCGGTGACCAGGTTCCCGGCCACTGTGGCCCGGTTACGGATTTGCGGAGCGCCCACCTGCCAGGCGGCGCTGACCAACGGGAAGGCGCGCTCGCGCAGTAGCTTGGATGCGGCGGCCGCGTTGTGCGTCACTAATGGACCGAGGTGGATGGTTTCGTCTTCATCGAAGGTGATTTGGTCGAGGTCCGGCAGGCGGGTGATGTCAATCACGGTCTCGATGCCTTTGCGGACGCCGCGTTCGAGTTCGAGCATCAGGTCAGTAGCCCCGGCTACAAGGCGGGCTTTTTCACGTTTTTCGGCCAGGAAGCGCAAAGTTTCTTCAAGGGAGGCGGGGGTGATATATTCTGTCCACATGCTGTTATTAAACCACAAAGTAGCACAAGATGCCATCTTGCGCTACTTCAATTGGTGAAAAACATACTACTGCGCTGCGCCTCTGCCGGTGATGGTTTCGTAGCGGCGATCATACGTCTCGCCAGCCTGGCGTGCCAAGTCATTGACGGTGCGGATGGCGGCTTTGAGTCCATCGCCTGCCACGGCGGCTTCGACATTATCCAGGCCGCTGGAAACCTGGTCGGCCAGCATGAAGAAAGCCGCGTCGAAAGTGTAAATCTTTTCGAGTTCTTTCTCGTTGATCTTGACAGCATCGAAGAAGCCGGAGTAGCCGTAGGAGGCGTTCTTGATGCGGTCGGCGAAGGTGCGCAGTTTCAGGCCGACCGAGTCAATGTCATCGAGGAAGTCAATTTGGCCGGCGTCGGCGATGTCTTTTTGCAAGCGTGAGGTGCGTGCAGCCAGTTCGCTGTACTTCAGGGCCACCTGCTCGCGCAGGAGTTTGTCGGCGGCGCGGCGGTTGGTGCGCTCGATATAGCCGCTAAAGCCGGGGATGTAGGACAGGAGTTTTTTGAAGATATCCTGTCCGCCTTTGACGGTATCAAAAAGGTCGCTCATGGTTCCTCCTGAAAGGATGGTTGGATAATTTTCGATCGTAATTTATTATACTTCATCGTGCTCAAAGAGGTTTACGACATTTGGGGGATAAAGTTGTATACTGGTATGGACTTGGTATAATGACCGAAAATTGTGATGGATCCGCAGTAGCGACTTTAGTCGCTTATAACGACTGAAGTCGTTACTACAAGTAAAGAAGGAGAAAATAATGATCGTCACCACTAAACAACTATTCGAAGGCGCTTACGGCAAGTATGCCATTGGGGCTTATAACATTAACAACCTGGAGCAAACCATGGGCCTGTTCCGCGGCTGCATGGACAGCCAGGCACCGTTCATCATCCAGATTTCGAAGGGTGCGCGCTCGTTCACGCATAAGAATATGCTCGAGGCGTTGATCCGCGCCGCTGACGGTATCTTCCCGGATTCCATTTTCGCTGTCCATCTGGACCATGGCGACGAAGCGACTTGCTTCGACTGCATCGCGAGCGGCTTTTACTCCTCGGTCATGATTGATGCCAGCAGTGAATCGTTCGAGAAGAATGTCGAAATCACCAAACGTGTAGTGGACGCCGCACATTCCAAAGGCATTGTGGTCGAGGCGGAACTCGGTCAACTGGGCGGCGTTGAGGAACACGTCAAGGTGGATGAGGCCAATGCCAAACTGACTGACCCTGACCAGGCAAAAGAATTCGTAGAGAGGACCGGTGTCGACTCGCTGGCCTGTGCCATCGGAACCAGCCACGGGGCCTTCAAGTTCGCCGGTTCACAGGGCCTGCACTATGAAGTGCTTGAGGCGATCCAGAAGCGACTGCCCAATTTCCCGCTGGTGATGCATGGCTCCAGCTCCGTACCGCAGGAAGAAGTGGCCCGCATCAATGCCGCCGGCGGCAACCTGAAAGGCGCCAAGGGCGTGGATGAGAATCAGTTCAAGCGCGCCGCCGAACTGGGTGTGACCAAGATCAACATTGACACCGACGGGCGCCTGGTCTGGACGCGCGTCCACCGCGAGTTCTTCCGCGACTTCCCCGAAAAGTTCGATCTGCGCGATCCCGGCAAAATCTTCATGAGCGAATACGCCAAGTTCATCGCCCACAAGAACGAGAAATT
The DNA here is from genome assembly GCA_026389975.1 of Chloroflexota bacterium. Classification (GTDB taxonomy): domain Bacteria; phylum Chloroflexota; class Anaerolineae; order Anaerolineales; family Villigracilaceae; genus UBA877. Next base: position 12,972 of record JAPLGV010000154.1, on the reverse strand, counting down.
GGGTAACGCCGGGCAGCTTTTCTCCGTCCGAAAACTGGTGAAATGATTTCGGTAATCCGGTAATCAGGAACTGGGGTCTGGCCTGATTACCGGATCCCTGATACCCTTTTTGACAATGCCTGTCTCCGACCAAGGAATTTCCCTAGATCGTTATATGCTTATCCCGCGTGTTCTGATTTTCGTTACGTGCGGGACCTTGGTCCTGTTACTGAGGGGAGCGTTAACCAAGCGCCTGTGGGCAAATAAATACAACGGCATCGGCGGCCACATTGAACCCGGCGAAGACATCCTGTCCGCGGCGCGGCGCGAGCTGCTGGAAGAGACAGGCCTGACAGCTGATTTGTGGTTGTGCGGGACGGTGGTGGTAGAGACGGGCGAGAACCCCGGCATCGGCCTCTATGTTTTCAGTGGCGAATCCTCGCATGGAGAGCCGAAAGCATCTGCTGAAGGAACACTGGAATGGCTTCCTTTCGCGGATGTGCCGAATCTCCCGGCTGTGGAAGATTTATCGGTTCTGCTAAGACGCATCCAGAAAATGAAACGCGGCGATGCGCCGTTCAATGCGCGCTCGTTTTATGAAGATGAGAAATTGACCGTCGTTTTTGCAGAAGAATGAAGCACCCGGAGCCTTGAAAACCCCGGGTGCTTTCTTTTTCTATCCGATTTTGTATCCGATTTTTCGCAAGAAGCTTTTTCGCCAGGCGATGTCTTCCTCGTCTTCAACTCCCTTTGGAGCGGACCCGTCCACCACGCCCAGGATGCCGCGTCCCTGCCCGGTCTCGGCGACCAGCACCTCGGTCGGGTTGGCGGTGGCGCAGAAGATGCGGCAGACTTCCGGCACCATCTTGAGCGCGTTCAGCACGTTGATCGGATAAAAGCCCTCGCCCAGAAAGACGATGAAGCTGTGACCTGCGCCGATGGCCTGGGCGTTCTTCTTGGCGAGTTCGATCATCGCTTCGTCCGTGCCGGACCAGCGCACCAGGCACTTGTCGGAGGCCTCGCAGAAGGCCAGACCGAACTTGATGCCTGGTACGGCATTGACCAGGGCTTCGTGGATGTCTTCCACGCTTTTGATGAAGTGCGTTTGCCCGAGGATAAAGTTGACATCTTCAGGTTTTTCGATCTTGAGGGTTATCAATTGCATGGGGAGATCCTCCTGTATGAAAGATTGCACGATAATTTATACTCAAGAACAACGCCGTCATTACCGCGCCGTGGAAGTGATGGTTGCAGCGTGGGGGGGATGCCGAGCGCACTCAGCGGACGATTAGCACTGGGCAGAGCGCGTGGGAGACCACCTTCTGGCTGTTGCTTCCCAGCAGTGCTCCGGCAATGCGGCCTCGACCACGCGATCCCATCACGATGACGTCGCTGGAGCGTGTAGCGGCTACTTCGATAATCGCCTCCGCAGGCGAACCCTCGATCAATTCCGTGTTAATTTTCGCAGGAACTTTTCCAACTGCATCTACTGCCGCTTCCAGAATGGCTTTGGCATTTACCAGGCGCGCCTCAATAGCTTGCTGAAGATTCGGCTCGCCCAAGTAGGGTGGAATTGGGTCATAGGCAACGACGATGCGCAAACTTTCTGCTTTCACGGCGCGGGCCAGTTCTGCCGCTACCCTTGCTGCGTGCAGGCCGTGCTCCGAACCATCTACGGCCAGCAAAATCTTGTTGAACATTCTGCCTCCTTTTTTGAACTTATATTTTTGAATGTAACTTCTTAAAAAAGTGGGGTATGGGGGTTCGCAAGCGGGCTTCGCCCGCGTGCGAACCCCCATCTTCCCCCCAATTATTGAGAAGATACTCTTGAATCCCTTTTTGCCGTGGAATCATTCTTAGTATACAATCAATTTGCGCAGGATTCAATCTTCAACCTTCGATCCCTTTTCATAGAACACCAATAGCGTACTTCCGTACTTTCGTTCCTCAAACTCTGTCAGGTTCTTGAATTCCAGGTGGCGATATTCCTTCGGATGGATCTGGGCGATGACCCACGCACCCTTGCTCAACCAGCCGGGGTTGGCATCCAGCAAAGCCAGCGCCTTCGACCACATTTCCTTGTACTGAGGTGGGGCGACGTAAACGTAATCGAATGCCCGGTCGGGCGCGGCGGACAGCATGGCGAAGGCGTCCCCGCGGCGGATTTCAGCCTGCGACGTAAAGCCGGTGGTTTCCAGGTTGGCCTTGATGGTCTCGATGGGAAGGCGGTTCAACTCGGAGAACCGGACAAATGCCGCCCCGCGGCTCAAGGCTTCGATGCCGACAGCACCGGTCCCGCCGAAGAGGTCCCACCAGACCGAGTCCTGCATGTCACCTGCCAGGATATTGAACAATGCTTCCTTGACCATATCGGTCACCGGGCGGGTGGTGTTGCCGGGAACGTCTTTCAGTTTGCGGCCTTTGGCGATGCCGGAGATGATGCGCAGGCTCATTCAGGGCCCTCCACAATTTGACGGGATGCCATGATATTCCCGTGGGGTGCAATGACAGGGACAACGCAGCCGGTGCCGAGGATAAACCGGCGACCGCCGGTCTGGGCGATAGCATCTGCTGCTTCTTTCTGGACCTTGGACCGGTCTCCAAAAACGATGGTCTTTTGATTTATTCCACCGCAGACCACGCCCCGGTATTTTTTCAGTCCCTCAGCCAGGGATGGACCGGTTTCGCGGTCATGCCAGTTGACGATATGAAAAAGGTAATCAGGGAATAGGGATTGGGTAATCAGTTCGAAGTGAACGTTGAGGCCGTGAAGATGAAGCAGATTGCACCACAGCGATTTGGCAGGTTTGAGGCTGGTCAGGTCGTTGGGCAGGCCGAAGGTTTTGTATTCGTCGAGGGTCAGGAGTCCGGCCTGAGCGTGCTGGACGGCATAAAAGACGCCGTCTATGCCGGTATTCATGCAGGCCTCGACGAATCGGCGCGTTGTCTCTGCGATGGTCTCCAGCCCTTTCAGGACGACTTCCGGATGCTGGCGGAGGTGGACAACCAGCCGCTCACCGCCGGCCAAGTTTTTGGCCTGCGCCAATGGACTGAAGATGGTTTGCAGGAGCGGAGTCTCCGGGGACAGATCAGCGCGGATATAACGGAGGCAGGCCAACTGTCGGGCAAGATGCGGCGAGGAGGGGGAGAGCGCGGGTAAGCGTTCCCAGTCCTGCGGCTTCTCGATGACGCGCCTGGTGTACCGGCGCGTCCCCTCGGTGTGACCTTCCCATGCATCTTCCGCCCCCCAGTCCTTTATGGAAAATGAGGAGGCCGGGGTCACTTTGACCAGGTCGAAGTCGTAGCGGCGTTGGAAGTCCAGCGTAGCACCGGCCAGGGTTTCAGGATCCTGGTCATCCACCGGGAAATGGCGCCAGAGAGCGACAGGCGGGCGGTCGAGAGCCGTATCCTCGGCGAGACAGGCTTGCAGGCGTTCGCGATGGGACAGGCTCATGAAGTTCCTCCTTCGCGCAGCATTTCCCGCAGACCCGCTTGTAGTTCGGGCGACAGACCAGCCAGGATGCGGCGGAAGGTCCGCAGCATTAGCGGAGCAGGGTTATCGCCGATGATTTCACGCAGGAAGGCCAGGGTCTCGGTCAGGGAGACTTGCTCGAGGGTGGCGAGACAGGCCTGCAGCTCCAGTTGCGTGACCGGACCGGCAGACCGAACGGCCGGTTTCAGAATGCGGAAGACGGCGGGAAGGTTTTCAAATTGTGGATCGGTCAGCATTGGGATAAGCGCCCGCAGACCCCAGACCTGCAACGAGTTGCGGGGCGATTTCAGCCAATCTTCAAGCAGGATGAAAAGCGCCTCGGGGTTTTCCCGGCGCAGGCGATCAAAGGCATCGGTCAGCAGGGCTGTGCGGATCTCCTTGTCTGTGGATTGGGCGAGCCAGTCGGGCAGGTGTGTCAGGGCGGGGATGGCCTGAGCGGGTGGGATGCTGCCAAGCAGGTAAGCCGCCAGCAAACGGGCTTCAAGCGAACCGGCTTTCCACAGCGCATTGGTCAGTGCAATGGCTTCGACGGAATGGGTTCCTGCCAGTGATACAAGCTCGGCCTGGATTTGACGCAAAACAGGAGCCGGTGTGCGGTAAGTGGGCAGGGAGAGTCGTTGGACAATTTGCGTGGCGCGAATGGTGCGGTTGGTATAGAAATCCAGCAGTTCGTTCAGTTCGCGTACGAAAGCCTCCGGTTCGCTGAATTTCTCGGAGAGCCGGGCGGCCTGGGTCTTGAGTCGGGCGAGGTTAATGGCGGGCATAAGTGCTAGTTGTGTATCGGGAGTCGTTCGTTGTTAGTTGGGGTAAGGAACCTGGGTGACTTTCGAGGCAATCTCGTCTTGCAGGGATTGTATCACTGACCGAACGCGTTCCAATATTTCCGACTGCACCACGATAACTTTTTCCGTTTCGCGGCGCAGTTTCATCTCCGCGCCGCCCTGATCGAGCGCCCGCTCGCTGACGGTAATCCGCACTGGACAGCCGATCAGATCGGCATCGTTGAACTTGACACCAGGGCTTTCGTCGCGGTCATCGTAGAGCACTTCGATGCCCGCGGCTTGCAGTTCGGCGTAGAGTTTGTCGGCGGTCTCTTTGGCCTGGGGCGTGCCTTTTCCGCGCAAGAGAACCAGATGGACATGGAAGGGGGCAACCGTGATTGGCCAGACCAGTCCGTGTTCGTCGTGGTGCGCTTCCGCGACGCAGGCCAGCAGGCGGCCCACACCGATCCCGTACGAACCCATGATGACCGGTTTCTGACGTCCATCCTTGTCGAGGAAGGTACAGCCGAGCGAGTCCGAGTAGCGCGTGCCGAGTTTGAAGATGTTGCCCACTTCCACACCGCGCGCCACCCGCAGTGGACTGCTGCATTCCGGGCAGGACTCGCCCTCGTCCGCCGCGGCGATGTCGGTGACGATGTCGGCTGTGTAATCGCGCGGGTACTTGGTATTGAGCAGGCGGGTGTCGGTCTCGTTGGCTCCAGCGACGAGGTTGGGGCTGCAGGTAATGGCATCATCCACAACGATTCGTAGGGACGGGGCTTGTCCCCGCCCTGGGGCGACCATATCATCCCCGAAGGGGACAAGGGTCGCCCCTACCAGACCGATGGGAGATGCAAACCCCGGCACCGCGCCGACAGCCTTGATTTCTTCCTCCGTCGCAGGCCGCAGGTCGCGCGCCCTGACGGCGTTGGCGAGTTTGGTCTCGTTCAGTTCCATGTCGCCGCGTACGATGGCAAAGATGAATTGTTCCTGTTCAGACCCTAAAGTTCTCTGAAGACCTTTAGGGTCTTGAGGAATGGTCGCCATGAAGAAAACAGCTTTGGCGGTCTTGGATTTTGGCACACCCAGGAAGTTTGCCAGGTCTTCGATGGTCTTGCAGTTCGGGGTGAGCACTTTCTCGATGGCTTTTAACTCTTCCGGGGCGGCGGGTGTCTTCTGGAAGCGCGCCACCTGACGGTTGGCGCTGTAACCGCAGGCGGCGCACAGGATGAGCGTATCCTCGCCGATGGGGGTCAGGTACATATACTCGTGGGCAAGTTTGCCGCCCATCATGCCGGTATCGGATTTAACCGCGATCACATCCAGGCCGCAGCGGCGATAGATGTTGAAATAAGCTTGGTAATTGGCGCGGTATTGCCTGTCCAGACCGTCCCAATCAGTATCCAGGCTGTAACTGTCTTTCATGGTGAATTCCCGGACGCGGATCAGTCCAGCGCGCGGGCGTGTCTCGTCGCGGAACTTGGTCTGGATGTGGTAGATGAGACGCGGCAACTGCTTGTAGGATTGGACTTCGCGCCGCACCAGGTCAGCGACCACTTCCTCGTGGGTCATGGCGAGCACCATGTCGTGCTCGTTCCTGTCGTTGAAGCGGACCATCTCCACCCCGATCTGGTACCAGCGCCCGGTCTCCTTCCACAGGTCCGCTGGCTGGACGACCGGCATGGTGATCTCCTGTCCGCCGATCTTGTCCATCTCGTCGCGCAGGATGACTTCGATTTTCATCATCGAGCGTTTGGCGAGGTGCAGGTATGAGAAAATCCCCGCCCCGAGCGGACGAATGAATCCGGCGCGCATGAGCAGGCTGTGGCTGGCGACCTCTGCCTCGGCTGGGATATCGCGCAGGGTCTGGCCGAATAATTGACTTAGTTTCATATTGATTCGCCTTTTTGAAGAATGCAGGAATTTTGCAACTCGATATGGAGGTGATTATAAGCGATGGCCAGAATGTGATAATTGGGAAATGGAAGAAAAAATGTTGTGCCTTGCTCTTCACGATTTTATGTGCTACACTTAATTTCGTGGAGGCCATTATGGAGAAACAAAATATTACTCTCTCATTACCTAAATCTGTCCTGCGCAGGATGAAAATACTGGCCGCCCAGCGCCAGTCGTCCGTCTCGCGGCTGCTGACCCAGGCCGTTGAAAAGATGATCGAAGAAGAGACTGAGTACGAGCCTGCGCGCAAGCGTCAGGCGACATTGTTGGAAAAGGGTTTCAACCTGGGTTTCCGCAAACCTGCCAGCCGGAACGAACTCCATGAACGATGAACCTGTCCGCCAGTTTGTAGATAGCAACATTTTGGTATATGCCTACGACAATGCACAGGGGGAGAAGCACACACAGGCTAAAGCGCTGCTCCTTTCCTTGTGGGAATCGGGACTTGGGTGCGCAAGTATCCAGGTGTTGCAGGAGTTCTATGTCAACGTAACTCGTAAATCCGAATTCCCACTTTCACCCGAAGACGCAGTCCAGGTGATCCACGATTTTTCGGATTGGACAGTCCATCGGCCCGGGATCAAAGACATAATTTCTGCAATTGAAATGCATAAACGCCACCAAATTTCCTTCTGGGATGCGATGATTCTGCAATCGGCCCGGCAGAGCGGCTGCGGTATTCTTTGGTCGGAGGATTTATCTGACAGTGAAAACTATGCAGGGGTAAAAGTCATTAATCCATTCAAACCGGGGTAATTTTGTGGCTTTCGACCTGCGCGCCTGCACTGAGCCTGGTCGAAGCCTCGGCGGGGGTGTCGCGCAGGATCTGATCGAAGAGTTGGGATAGTCTCATGAATTTCCTTTCCAGAAAAAGCTGTACGAGGATGCGGAATTGGAGATCCGGTAGTCAAAGACTCGGTGCGGTGGGGTATGCGTCGGTGTTAAACTTTGTTCAAATACATTTGAGCTGCTTGTCTGAATTCCCCCGCCCATTGATAAGACTCCAGTGCCTGTCCGTCTGTTACTTTACGTTCTGTGCCATAATGACCGACTTCGAGACGCTCCTGAGCATCGATGAGATAGCGGTGGAACTTTGGATCAAGAAAACCCGTTTTCGCAAATTCTCTGCCAAACGCGGCAATAACTGCCGAATGGCTCGAGAAGGTCAGCCCCTTTGATAGCAGCAATGCCTCAGACAGGTAAAACATTGTGTAGTAAGACTGTGCAGCGGAAAATCCGATAAAGCCCCCATCAATTAAAGTCCTGGCGGCTTTATGACTCTCCTCTGCATAAGCAAGTAGCCGCTGGATATCAGGTGGAATCATACTGCAATCCCTTCTTGACGGACGTTGATCACCAGGGGCATTTTACTGTGTGCGTATTCTGTGTCGGAGACAAAGACCCGCGAAATGACCACCTCATTTTCCAGGCACAGGGACGCGACCAATTCAGATGAACGCTTTTCCACTTCCCAGTAGTCAAATTCGCCGTTCAAAACGATCATCACATCAATATCTGAATCAGGTGGACGCGCTTCCCCGCGTGCATAGGAACCAAAGAGATAAATGGCTTTCAACTGGCTGCCGAAAACCTCAGCCATTCCTTTCTTCAGCTTGCGTAATAACTTTTTGATCTGGAGGGGCATAGCAAAAAAATCCCTGCTCTATAAACCAAATTTTCCTCGTGCTTGTGTGCCATTGGTAGTGTATGCTGATTATACAGCATCCATGCCAGCTCGCGGACAGATGAATCCTACCTGCACGAGCAGTTGATGGCTGACGACTTCCGCGCTTGCACTGAGCCTGGTCGAAGTGTCGGCGGGGGGTTCGTGCAGGGTTTGGCCGAAGAGTTGGGATAATTTCATTCGAAATCTCCCAACCAGACAGCCCATTCCACTGCCTGCGCCATGGGCTTATCCGCTGTGATTAGAGGGATGTTCAATTGCCTGGCGAGCACAGCATAACAGGCATCATAGGCAGTCAAATGCTTCTGGGAGGCCAGCAGAATGGCATCCTCCATCAATTCTGCTGTGGATACAGTCTTCAATGCCAGCGTTTTCAAATCCGCCAAATCGGCCTGCGAGTCTTCCAGGGAACGCCCAAAGCGGCGCATGTATTTCAGTAGGATGTTGGTGCACTCGATGTAAAACAAATCGGGGACGTAAAGTTCAGCAGGCGGATCTTTGGTTAGTTTTGTAAAAAGGGCGTGCGCCTGGTCTGAGAGGGGTTCTTCCACAAAGAGCTTGATCCCGACGCTGGCATCTACCACAAAACGGGAACGCTCCTCATTCATCGCTGGCGGTCTTCGCCCAGCAGGTCGAGGCTGGAGGGGGATTTGGCAGGAGGCGTAAAGCGGCGGCGGCGGATGGAGGTCAGCGCTTTTGCCTGTTTTCTTTGGCGCTCCTCTTCTTCTAATGCCTGCGATAACATCATAACGACCTGTGCGCTCAATGAACGATTCCGCGTCTGTGCCAATCGTTGTAACCGATGGTACAAATCATCAGGTATACTGCGAACATGCAACGTATTCATCCTATACTCCTTTCTTGAAAGGGAGTATATCATTGCTGGTTGCATATTGCAACACCAGCAACAGCCTTCTTATGCGCCTTGTCCATCACAATTTTATTTGCTACACTCAATTTTGAGGAGGCTGCTGAAGTTTGTGCAGGGGTGGAAGTCGTCAATCCATTCACATAGAGATATTCAAGGGTTTCTTATTCGCCTTTCGGCGTTTCCTCCAGATTTATCAAATTACGAGATTATTGTTTCCGTCTAATCCTGACCTTCTATCAATTGTGAGTCCACTGCAAAAAGGTCTTTAACACAAAGGACACGACGTACACAAAGGATAAGTGATAAAGGCTTTTCCTTCGTCCCCCTTCGTGACCTTTGTGTTTAGATGGTTTTTGCAGTAGAGTCAATTGTATAAGAGATCCGGGAGGAACGCAATTTCCCTGCCCTCGCAGCACACTGCGGCCTTGTGGGAAGATCAATAAGCCTTGGCGAAGTACACTTTCCGCTTCGCCTCTTTACCACATACAATACATTTGCCTTTCCCGAGAGACTGATCGAGCGGCATACAGCGGGTGGTGGCTTTGGTGTCTTCTTTCACCTTAGCCTCGCACTCAGCGGACTCGCACCAGTACGAGTACGCCCAGCCGTTCTGGACGACCTCGGTCAGTTCGGTGTAATCTTTCGGGTCGAAGATGTGACTGTCACGGAAGGCAATGGCGCGTTCGAGCAGGGATTTCTGGATGTCAGTCAGCAGGTCCGCAACCACCGCGGCCAGACCAGCCTGCGGAACGAAGGATTTGCCCTCGCGGCCGGGGCGGTCGCGGCGGGCCAGGGCAACCGAGCCTTTTTCCACATCCTTAGGGCCGATCTCGATGCGCAGGGGCACGCCGCGCATTTCCCAGTCGTTGAACTTGAAGCCGGGCGTGACCTCGGTGCGGTCGTCCACTTTGACGCGGATGCCCGCCGCCTTGAGTTCGGCTTGGACGCGGGTCACGGTCTCCAAAACGGCGGCAGTTTCAGAGTCCGATTTGAAGATCGGGACGATGACGGCCTGGATGGGGGCCAGGCGGGGCGGCAGGATCAGGCCCTGGTCGTCGCCGTGGGTCATGATGATGGCACCGATGAAGCGGGTGCTCAGGCCCCAGGAGGTCGTCCAGGCGTATTGCAGGGTGTTGTTCTCGTCGAGGAACTGGATGTCGAAGGCTTTAGCGAAGTTCTGGGCGAGGAAGTGCGAGGTGCCCGATTGCAAGGCGCGCGTGTCCTGCATCATGGCCTCGATAGCAGTGGACATGTTGGCCCCGGCGAATTTCTCGGTCTGGGACTTGACGCCTGAGATAACCGGCACGGCGGCTTCGTTGACGGCGAATTCGGCGTAGACCTGGAGCATGCGCATGGTTTCTTCACGGGCTTCCTGCTCGGTGGCGTGGGCGGTGTGCCCCTCCTGCCAGTAGAATTCGAGCGTGCGCAGGAACAAGCGCGTGCGCAGTTCCCAGCGGACAACGTTGCCCCACTGGTTGATGAGCACCGGCAGGTCGCGGTACGACTTGATCCACTTCGAGTACATGTAACCGATGATGGTCTCGGAGGTGGGGCGAACCACCAGCGGCTCTTCGAGTTTTTCGCCGCCGCCGATGGTCACCACGGCCAGTTCGGGCGAGAAGCCTTCCACATGTTCCTTCTCTTTTTCGAGGAAGGACATCGGGATGAAGAGCGGGAAGGCTGCGTTGACGTGGCCGGTGTCCTTGAAGCGTTTGTCGAGCGCTTGCTGGATGTTTTCCCAAAGCGCCCAGCCGTACGGGCGGACGACCATACAGCCACGCACCGGGGCGTAGTCGGCCATTTCGGCGCGCAGGACGATCTGGTTGTACCATTCGGAGAAGTCAACATTGCGGGGGGTGAGTTTTTCGTCGGACATGAGAACCTCGGTATTAGGAATTAGGGATTAGGGAATAGTGAACAGGGAATAGGAAATGGTTAATGGTGAATGGAGAGCAGATTGACTGCCTCCCGGATATCCGGCGCGAATTGGAGCAACTCGCGCTGGGTCTGCGGGATGTAGGGATCGAACGAATGGTAAAACGATTCCATCACGGACCTCCAGCCTGCGCCCGTTAATATGAGCGGTTTGACGGGCATGGAGTGGACGATCATCAGGTTCCAGGTCAGGGCGATCTCGGTCAGTGTGCCGGGGCCGCCGGGGAGGGCAATGGCTGCGTCACAGGCCAGGACCAGTTCGTTCAGGCGTTCTTGTAGGGTGGCGAAGCGACGATGCTCCTGCACCCAGGCATTCGGCCTAACCGGTCGCCAGGCTTCGATATCCGCGCAGGTCACGCCGATAACGTGTCCGCCGGCTTCGGCTGCCCCACGGCTGACCGCTTCCATCGTGCCGATATAACCGCCGGTCAGGACGGTGTGCCCGGCCCGGGCGAGCAGGCTGCCGAGTTCGTATGCTTCCGCGTAGGAGGCATTGCCTTCTTTGGGTTGAGAGCCGCCAAAAACAGTGATGTTCATAAAGTCGTTTCCGGAGTCAGAAGTCTCCAGACTTCGGATATAAACTTATCCTTTTCCTGATACCCGACGACTGGAGTCGTCCGACTCCGTATTCCATTCGCGGGACGCGTTGGTTTCGAGTTTCTTCAAAATCGCCTGCTCCAGGTCAATTCCGGAGACTGAGGCCAATTGCAATAGATATAAAGTTACATCGGCCAGTTCGCTGGCGAGTTCATCTTTGTCTTTGAGTTCTCCCTGCCACTGGAAGTGTTCCAGCGCTTCGTTGGCCTCCAGCGAAAGCGAAATCGCCAGGTTGCGCGGCGTCTGTGGACGCTTGCTGTCGGGCTCATACCAGCCTTTCGAGTGGACAAAATTGTGCATTGCCTCAGTCAGTTCTTTGATATCCATAATCTCTATTTTACCTTCACCCCATCCCCTTTTCCTGGCACTCCCAAAGGGGGCAGGGAGAGGGGTGCAAGGGTGAGGGATAAAAAAACGGCTCCTCAAGTCTGGGAGCCGCCGGTGTGCGTGACGAACTGAACCTAACCAGACCTGGTAGATTTTTGCGTGGCAGGGGCCGGGAGCATGTTCAACTTCATGGCGCAGATTATACCTGATTTAGTGAACTTGCGTCTGAACTTTTTGCCGTATAATCACATTGAGAACTGGTTACGATGCTCACCCCGCTGTATTCCTGGTTGACAGACCCGCTCGTTCGAGCCGAACGGCTGGAACGCACCCTGCCGCCCGACCACCTGACGCTCCTGCATCTCGTGGCTGACGCGGCCGCAGCGCGCGGCCTGCCGATGTATCTCGTTGGCGGCTTCGTGCGGGATTTGTTACTTGGCCGCTCCGTCAAAGATTTTGACCTGGTGGTGGAGGGGGACGCCATTCCCCTCGCCAAAGCGCTGGCCGCGCAGCACGGCGGGCGGGTGACAGTCCATGTCCGCTTCGGGACGGCGCAGTGGTTCCTTCCAGATTCTGATATCCATGCCCTGGACTTTATCTCCACCCGTTCAGAGTCCTACAAACACCCCGCCGCCTTGCCGACCGTCAAACCCGGCATGCTGATCGATGACCTGCGACGCCGTGACTTCACCATCAATACGCTGGCACTGCGGCTGGACGGCGACCACTTCGGTGAATTGCGCGATGACCTGGGCGGGCTGGAAGATTTGCAGGCGGGCCTCGTCCGTGTTTTGCATCCCGTCTCTTTCATGGATGACCCGACACGCTTGTTTCGAGCGGTCCGCTATGAACAGCGCTATGGATTCCAAATCGCCCCTGAGACGCTGGCGCTCATCCCGGATGCTCGTCTGCTGATTAAAGATCTCTCTGCCGAGCGCGTCCGCCATGAGTTGGATCTGATCCTGGAAGAAGAAAATGCCGTCTCCATGTTAAAGCGGCTGGCGGAGTTGGGCATCCTCACGGCGGCGCATCCTGCTTTGGAATGGAACAAAGCCACCCAAACGCATTTCGTGAACGGGATGGCTGCCGCGCAGACCCTTGAGCACCCTCCGTCTCACCGCACGCTTGGCTGGACTCTCTGGCTGATGGATGTTCCGCTTCCCGGTCTGGAGAGTATCGAAAAGCGGCTGCATTTTGAGTCTGGTTTGCGGGATATGTTGCTGGCCGCCGCCGCCCTGTGTGCGGATGTAAATTCTCTCGCCGGTAAAAAACCCAGCCGATGTGTTGCGGTTTTGGATGACGTTCCGCTCAAAGCGGTCCAGGCGGTCTCTCTGGCCCTGCCTGCTGGTCCGGCGCGGCAGGATTTGCG
>JAPLGV010000038.1:800-6640 GCA_026389975.1 Chloroflexota bacterium | reverse complement strand
GCATGATCCCTGCAACCGTGGCAATGCCGGCAATACACAGCGACAGGCCCGGGCAGCCGCATAGCAGGATTGCCGCAATAGTACCAACAATCGCCCAAGTTTTATTCTTTTTCTTCTCTTCCATAAGTCATCCTCCTGAATGATTTAGTCTGCTACCAGTATACATGCGACCAGCGCTTAATGCAAGCACCTAGAGGTCAGGTTCAGCATCAACTCCGCAGCACCGCGCCCAATTCCTGCTCCAGGCGGCGGATAATGCGCGAGCGCATCCCGGCTACATCTTTGTCAGAGCAGGTCTTGTTCACGGCTTGATAGGTCAGGCTAAAGGCCAGACTCTTCTTGCCCGCGCCGACCTTCTCGTCGCGGTAAACATCGAACAGGCGCACCTCGGTCACCACCTTGCCGCCGGTCTGGCGGATGAGTTTTGCGACGCTCTCGGCCGGGACGTTTTCATCCACCACGATGGCTAAATCCTCCAGCACGGGCGGGAGCGTTGGAACGACCTCGGTCTGGCAGAGCGTCGGGATAAGCGCCAGCAAGGTATCCAGATCAAGGTCGGCGGCCAGGACCGGGGTCCGGAAGGATGCGGGCCAGTCATACTGTCCGCGCACTTGCGGATGCAGTTCCCCGAAGACACCAATCTGTCTCTCACCGGACATTACTTTCGCACATTTCCCCGGATGGAAACTGGGATGCTCCGCCGGTTCAAAACGGACCTCGGGGATGCGCAGGCCATCGAGCAGCGTGGTAAGGACGCCTTTGAGATCGTAGAAGTCCATCGGACCGGTATCCGCAGGTTGCCAGCCAGGCAGGGCGCGCACACCGGCGAGCAGGATGGCGATGCGCTGGAGTTCTTCGGGGAGGTCGGGTTCTTCGGAAGCCAGAAAAGCCGGACCGATCTCGAACAGCGCCAACCGCTCGCGCACGCGGGCGTTGCGCTCGGCGGTATCCAACACGCTGGCAAGGACGCTGTGCCGCAGGACGGCTTTGTCGGGAGCGATGGGGTTTGTGATGCGGACGTAGGGCTTATCGTCGGGCGGGGTGTCGGGCCGCAGGCGGCGCGACTCACGCTCGGGGGTGGTGAAGCGATAACTGACGATCTCCTGCAAGCCCTGAGTCACCAGCAGGTCTCGAACGCGTTCTTCTTTGTCGAGCACCGGGTTGCCCAATTGGGGCGGGAGTTCGTCGGCCATGCGCGTTTCAGGGATATTGTCGTAACCGTAGACGCGGGCAATTTCTTCGACGATGTCGGCTTTACCGTTGATGCCCTCGCCAATGTCAATGCGGTGGTCAGGAACAGTTACCAGCAAACACTGTTTAGCTTTCAGTGTACATATGAACTCAAGACGTTCTAGCATGGACTTCATTTGCTTAATGGACACTTCGATGCCCAGCCAGCGTTTCACGTCGGCGGGTGTGATTTCGATCGTTGGATCTTTGGGAGGAAGCGGGTAAGCATCCACCAGGCCGGGGGTCACTTTGCCGTTTGCCCAGGCTTGCATCAGTTCCAGCCCGCGCCGCACGCCGCGCTCGGCCATCGCCGGATGGACCCCGCGCCCGAAGCGGTAGGAGGCTTCCGAGTGCAGGGCATGGGTGCGAGCTGTTTTGCGAATATTGATAAAGTTCCAGGCCGCGCCTTCGAGCAGGATATTGCGCGTCTTGTCGCTGACTTCGGACTCCTGTCCGCCCATCACACCGGCCATCGAGAGTGACCCGGCCTCATCGCACACCAGGACGGTGGTTGCGTCCAGTTTGCGCTCCACACCGTCGAGGGTGGTCAGTCTTTCCCCGGGTTTGGCGGTGCGGGTGATGATCTTGACTTGATTGCCTTTGGCGCGTTCGACCAGCACATCGTAGTCGAAGGCGTGCAAGGGCTCGCCGATTTCCAGCATAACGTAGTTGGTGGCATCCACAATATTGTTGATGGGGCGTATCCCGGCCATCTTGAGCCGCCGCTGGACTTTGGCCGGACTGGGACTAATTTCGATTTCTTTGATAAGACCCAGTACGAAACGCGGATTCATCTCAGGGTTGGTGATTTCGATTTCAGCAAAGTCGCCGACGATGGACAATTGACCGTTAACCTTGGTCTGTCGTCCGTGGTAGTCCCGGTTCCAGCACGGGGCGCCGTCCGCCGTCTTCAGAGGCTTCCCTGTCATCGCCGCAATCTCACGCGCCAGGCCCAGGATGCTGGCGCAGCGTGCATAACTCGGCAGCAGTTTCACGTCCAGGACTGCATCGCCCAGGTAATCAGCCAGGGGCATCCCCACCGGGGCGTCATCGTCGAGGAACATGATGCCTTCGTGCTCGTCCGAGATGCCCAGTTCCTTCTCCGAGCAGACCATCGAGGTTGACTCGACGCCGCGGATTGTGGCGCGTTTGAGTTTGGTCAGTACAAGGCCTTCCTGATGACCGTCGTAAATCTGGGCGCCTTCCTTGGCGTAAGCCACCTTGAGCGCCTTGGGGAGCGGAGCGATCCCCTTGAACTCGAACAGGTTCGGCGCGCCGGTCAGCACGAGATGTTCCTGCTGGCCATCGAAGAGTTTGCAGAGCGTCAGCCGGTCTGCGTTGGGATGCGGCAAAACTTCCGAGATGGAGGCCACAACAATTTTCTCGCGGTCCCATTCCAGGCCGGAGAGATGCGCGTCCACGCTGCCCGGGGTGGGCATGGGCAGACCGATGATACGGAGTTCTTCCACTTCCATCCCGGCCATGGTCAACAGGCGGGCCAGGTCGGCAATCGAAATATCAATGTCTACAAAGTCACGTAACCAGGATAATGGTGCTTTCATAAGAACCTCCAGAAGAAGGTAATTAGGGATTGGTAATCAGGAATCAGGTAATTAGGATTCGGGTTCAGAAAAGTCTTCGGTGTGGTAAGGAATCAGGTCTTCGTGGATAGCGATGGTTGCGCCCGGTTCGGCTACGCCGCGTTTGCTCGTTTTGAGAAAAGAAATGTACCCATTCAGCATCCGGCGAATTTCCTGAATTTCGCTGGTGAGGCTTTGGAATACATCATCGCTCAGATAATTCAGACGGTGGGCAAGAGTTATATGGCTGAAGGTTTCTTCCAATGAACCACGCGCAATGTAACAAAAGCGGATGCTTTCCTGATAGTAAAAACGGCCATAACCTTCGGCGATATTGGCTGGAATACTTTGCACGGAGCGCCGCAACTGGTCAATCAGACTCCACTTTTCCTGAGTTGGAAGCAATGGTAAGACCTGACGGCACATTTTTACGGCAAAAGCCATCGCCCTCTGCCAGACTTGCAGAGTCTCAAGACCCTTGTCCTCAGTCTTTGCCATCATCTTCTCTCCTTCTCACCAGATCACCTTATTACCTGATACCTGATTACTAATTACCTTCTCACCTAAAACTGCTCGAGGAAACGGAGATCGTTCTCCCAGAAATACCGGATGTCATTGATGCCATACCGCAGCATGGCAATCCGCTGGGGCCCAAGGCCAAACGCGAACCCAGTGTAACGCTCCGGGTCGTAGCCGCCGTTCTTCAAGACGACCGGGTGCATCATGCCGCAGCCGCCAATTTCCAGCCAGCCGCCGCCGCAGACCGCACAGCCTTTCCCGCCGCACAGGAAGCATTCGATATCATACTCTGCCGACGGTTCCGTGAACGGGAAGAACGAAGCCCGGAAGCGCGTCCGCACATCCTGCCCGAACAGGCGGCGAGCCATATCCGCCAGCGTGCCCTTCAGATCGCTGAAGGTGATGCCCGGGCCAACCGCCAGACCCTCGATTTGGTCGAACTGCGTCTCATGGCGAGCGTCCACCTGCTCGTAGCGGTAGACCATCCCCGGCAGCACAATCCGCACTGGCGACGGGTTGTGCGGGTTACGGGCAGCAACCTCGCGCATGGCGTGGATCTGTCCCGGAGAAGTGTGCGTTCTTAAAACAATCGGGTTGTCGCCGCGCCCCTCGCTTTCCACAAAATAGGTATCCTGCATATCGCGCGCCGGGTGCCCGACCGGGAAGTTGAGCAACTGGAAGTTGTATTCGTCGCTCTCCACCTCACGCGAGCGATAGACCTGAAAACCCATCTCGCCGAAAATGCGATACAGTTCACGCAGTATCTGAGTATCAGGATGCAGGCGGCCCAGCGGGACGCGTCGTCCCGGCAAAGTGACATCCAGCCGCTCCTGCTCAATCGAGCGTTTTAGCGCCGCCTGCCGCATATCCTCGGACCTGGCTCCGAATGCCGCTTCGAGAACCTTTTTCACCTGGTTGGCGCGTTGACCGACCATCGGCCGCTCTTCCTTTGTAAGCTGTCCAAATCCGTTAAAGAGTTGCATCAGCGCCGAGCTGCGTCCCAGGTGCGCTACGCGCCAGGCTTCCAACGCGGCCTCGTCCCGGACTGCTTCCAGAGCATCCAAACCGAGGCGTTCGATTTCATTCAATTTTTCGAGCATGCTCACCTCCGATAAACAAAACTCCCGTCCACTCTGGGACGGGAGGAGTTTCCCGCGGTACCACCCAACTTGGCCTTACGGCCCGCTTACAGGGATAAGGTAATCAGGAAATGGGTAATTAGGAAGGTACAAATTCCTGATTACCTGAGCGCCTGATCCCTAATCCTTTCCCTTCTAACGCCGGGATTGCGGCTCAGACTAATGGCCCATGAGGGGCGTTCCCCTGAGCGGCTCGAGAGGGAACTTCGGTCAGTTTCCACCGGATGCGGGTCTCAGTCCCTAATCCTTTCCCTTCTAACGCCGGGATTGCGGCTCAGACTAATGGCCCATGAGGGGCGTTCCCCTGAGCGGCTCGAGAGGGAACTTCGGTCAGTTTCCACCGGATGCGGGTCTCAGTCTGTGCCTGCATCTCCCTGTTGGCTTCCGCTGACCTACTTTCCTCTGTCATTGCTTTTAATAAATAGGCTCGCCTGTTGCGCTTTATTATCCGCAGAAACGACGGACTGTCAAGGGCGGTTGAGTTCCCAGATGATCCGCAGCCCGTCGAGGGTCAGCCAGGGGGCATGGATCTGGATGATCGGCGTTTCTTTCGCCACTAACTCAGCCAGACCACCGGTGGCGATGATCTTCATCTGGGGGCCAAGTTCCTGGCGGAAACGTTCCACCATTCCCTCGGTCATGGCTACGTAGCCAAAGATCAAGCCTGACTGCATGGCGTGCGTGGTATTCCGCCCAATGACGGACGGAGGCCTTTGCAGATCAATACGCGGGAGTTTGGCTGCGTGGGTGAAGAGTGCCTCGGCAGCCAGGTTGATCCCGGCAGTAATCGCCCCGCCGAGGTAATCGCCGTCTTTGGTCAGAGCATTGAAGGTCGTGGCAGTGCCGAAGTCAATGATACAGGCCGGTCCGCCGTAGAAGTGCATGACCGCCACCGCGTCCGCAACCCGGTCCGCGCCGACCGCTTTCGGGTCTTCATAGAGGATACGAATACCGGTCTTGACGCCCGCGTCCACCACCAGCGGCTCCTGTTTGAGGTATTCGCGGCAAGCCTGGACAATCCGTCCCGTCAGCGGCGGGACGACCGACGCCAGGCAGATGCCGGTCAGGTCGGCAAGCGTCCGCCCGGCGTTCGTCAGCAGGCCGAGCAGTTGCAAGCCGTACTCGTCGGGCATACGGGTTGGGTCGGTGGCCAGCCGCCAGTGATGCACCAGCGTCTCGCCCTGGTACAGGCCGATGGTCAGGTTCGTGTTTCCGAGGTCAATTGTGAGCAGCATATTCTTATTATAATGCTTCAGTGGGGGTTAAGCGCATCACGCACGCCACCTGAGCGGCTACTTCACCGCTTCTACAATTTCTGCGACCACATCATAGCGGTTAAACTGCGGCATAAGATAAATTCCCTGCCCCCACG
>JAPLGV010000038.1:0-790 GCA_026389975.1 Chloroflexota bacterium | reverse complement strand
CTGTCCCCACGATTTGATCTGTTCCGCCAGTTCCACCGTGATACGAATCCCTTCCTTTACGCCATCCTCGCCTGCCTTTTCCATGCGTTGCTGCATCGTCTCGGGGATGCTGATCCCCGGCACCTCGTGTTGAAGGAAATGCGCGTGCCGGGCGTTGAACAGCGGCAGGATACCCACCAGCAAGGGCTGTTGCAGTTTCCCATACTCTGACTCGTAACGTTTCAAGAACGCCTGCGCCGCGACAGGATCATAGATGGGCTGGGTCAGGAAGAAGTCCGCGCCGGCCAGGACCTTGCGGTGGGTGTTGCGGACCTCCCGGTCTGGTTCGGCCGGTTTCAGGTTCAGCGCCGCCCCGACGAAGAAACTGGTCGGCTGCCCGATGCTTGTCCCGGAATGGTCCACGCCGGTGTTGAAGCCCAGTTTAATCAGCTTGATCAACCCCGACGGGACAATATCGTAATTATCCGCCGCTTCGGGATAATCGCCAATCGAGGTGGGATCGCCCATAACGACGAACACATTGCGGATGCCGAGGGCGTGCGCCGCCAGCAGGTCGCCCTGCACGCGCAACAGGTTGCGCCCGCGCGTGGGGAAGTGGAGCGTCGTCTCAACCCCCACCTTATGCTGGATCACGTCGCATACCGCCCAGGCCGACATGCGCATGCGTGCCATCGGGCTGTCGGCCACGTCAATCACGTCCGCGCCGGCTTCCTGAAGCAGGCAGGCACCCGCAATAAGTTTATGGGTCGAAAGGCCACGCGGCGGGTCCATTTCGACCGCGATGACGAAC
>JAPLGV010000094.1 GCA_026389975.1 Chloroflexota bacterium | reverse complement strand
TGCATTGTTCGATGGGAGTCGTGCGAAAACAACCGGCTTGCCTTCACTTCCAAACTTATCCAGCAATTCCAGGTTGTACAAGCGGATTTCCGGGTCATCTTCGGGCAGAATGACCAGTTCGAACTGGTCGGGCAGGGCGTAGTTCAATGCGCGGCGAGCGGAAAGGAGAATATCCAAAAGATATGCTTCATCCCTGCGCATAAACAACCCTGGTGTTTCCGAGAATATTCTTGCGGCGAATGTAGTTCTGGCTCTCGATAATTGCCTGCTTCTCTACTAAATCCACCTCGCGCTTGAAGATTGCTTTCAGTTCATCCTGCATTTCCACCAGATCGAACAGACTAACTTTAGCATCTGGCGCAAAGGTGACCAGCACATCCACATCGCTGTCGGGTCGGAAATCCTCCCGCAGTACTGAGCCAAACAGGCTGAATTCCGCCACCTTCCAACGGCGGCAGAACTCGCCAATTTTTTTCCTGGGAATGATTATGTGCTGTTTGTTCATAAGAACCTGTCTTCGTCTCAATTATGCACGAAATAACTGCGCTTGACAAGCACGAATAAAAACGGGCGACAGTGCAACTGTCGCCCAACCATTGACCATTCTTTATTCCCTGCTCTCTACAACTTCGGGAACCTGCTCACCACCACCGCTTCGGTCGGGAGCAAGCCCTTATCGCCGAGTTTCATCTCGGAGGGGACCGGGCCATTCTTGTCGGGCGCGGATTGATACACATAGATCGGCGTTCCTTCGAGGGCGTACTTCAACTCGACGTAAGCCTGCCCGGTCAGTGTGCCGTCCATGTCGGCGGCGCAGCTGGTCACCCAGCCAATGACCCGTCCGCGCTTGTCAAGCAGCGGGTCGCCGTTGTGGGCCATGCGCACGCCCTTCTCGGGGAAGCGGAAGCGCACCACCACACCCTTGCGGGTCTGCTCGCGGGCGATGTAGGCCTCGCGCCCGATGAACCAGGGCTTGCTGGTCTTCACATACGCCCCGAAGCCGGATTCGCCCACGCCCAGGTCAGCCTGTCCACTCTTGCCGGAGCCTTCGCCCATCTCGTGACCGTAGAGCGGCAGGCCGGCCTCGGTGCGCAGGGAGTCGCGCGCCGCCAGCCCGATGGGCTTGACGCCATACTTTTCACCGGCTTTGAGCACTGCATGCCAGAAGGCGACTGTCTTTTCGGGATGGACGAACAACTCGAAGGCCATCTTCTCGCCGGTGTAACCCGTGCGCGAAACGATCAGGTCAAATCCGCCCACCAGTGCGTCGCACAGGTTGGTACGCTTGAGCGCCATGATGCGGCGGCGCGTCTCGGCGTTGACGCCCATTGCCAGCAGGATGTCCATGCTCTTCGGCCCTTGCAGGGCGATGTCCACCCGCATATCGGCGCCCGCTTGCGGGTCGCGCAGGTTGCGGAGCACGGCGTTATAACCGTACGCACGCGCCCCGGGCCGGGCGTTGTCCACCTTCACCTTGCCGTCCCGCACCGCTTCCAGCCAGGTGCGGTCCTTGTCGTCGTTGGAGGCGTTGACCACCATCAGGAACTTGTCCCACGCCCGCCGGTAGATGAGCGTGTCGTCAATCACTTTGGCGTCGGGGGTCAGGAACTGGGAGTAGAGGCTCTCGCCGGGCAGCAGCGACCCGCAGTTGTTGGCAACAACCGAATCGAGGAACGAGGCGGCCTCGTCGCCTTCCACCTGGTAGACGCCCATGTGCGAGACGTCGAACAGGCCGGCGGCCTGGCGCGTGGCCAGGTGCTCTTCCAGCACCGTCGAGTACCAGACCGGCATTTCCCAGCCAGCGAACGGGATGATTTTCGCGCCCATCTCTTTGTGGACATCGTAGAGAGGTGTGCGGCGGAGGGCTTCGGTGGGGGGCGTCCATTTGAAATCGGGCCGGGGCTTTTCCTGCCCGGAACCTGTCACGCCGATAAAGTAGGGTTTGATGTCGCTGACGGGATTACCCTTAACGGGCGCAGCATACCCTTCACCCTTCGGGTACTGCGCGGGTAGGATGTGCTGCGCCCCTACATTCGACTCAATCACCACGATGGGGCCCGGCATGCGGCGCGGCGTGCCATCCGGAGCGCCGTCCAGGTTGAAGGAGGTATAGGTATCGGATAAATCTCTCAGCCAGGTGGCGGCCAGGTTGGCCTTTGCCACCGGCAGGGACAGGCGGTAGTGGTTCCAGTCCACACAGGTCAGCGTGCCGGCTACTTTGCCGAGCGGGGTGATGGCCTGGGTCGGCTGGCTCTCGCCGTGTTTAAGGGCCGACAGGTCGGAGGTCACCGCGTAGTTCAGGAACTGATGCACTTCCTGACCCATCAGCTCGTAGACGCCGGTCGCAGCCTTGTCATCCAGATAATAGAAATGGGGATAGCCATGCGAGGCTGGTTCGAAGTCCATCCCCGTGGCTTTTGCCAGTTCGCGCACCCGGATGCGGGCATCGTTCAGGATTTTGAAATCCACTTTGGCGCGCCGCAGGTCTTTACTCCTGGGGGCCGGGAGGCTGTGGGGTGTGGCGGCCATCAGGACGTCCGCGAGGATGTCGGCCAGTTGCTTCGATTTTTCCTCGTCGAAGCCGCGCTGGGTGATCCAGGGCGTGCCCAGGCGGATGCCGGACGGGTCGAGGGCGTTCGCGTCGCCGGGGATGGTGTTGCGGTTGACGACGATGCCGGCCAGGTCCAGGATGCGGGCGGCGTAGTCACCGGTGAGGGAAGTGCCATCCGGACCTTTGATGGTGGACACATCCACGTTGAGCAGGTGCGAGTTGGTCCCGCCGAAGGGGATGCGGAAGCCGCGTTCCTTCAGGTGCTCGGAGATCGCCAGGGCGTTCTTCATGGTTTGCTTCTGGAGTTTTTCGAACTCCCTGGTGCGGGCCAGTTTGAAGGTCAGGGCCAGCGC
>JAPLGV010000491.1 GCA_026389975.1 Chloroflexota bacterium | reverse complement strand
TCGTCATCGTCTTCGAGCGGCGCATTGGTTCGCTGGAACGGTTGTTTTTGGCCCCGCTGCGCCTGCCCGCTTTGCTGGCGGGAAAACTTTTGGGCGGCATGGCCTTCGGTCTGACGGTAACGCTTGTGGTGCTGGTGGTTTCGTTGACAGTATTCGGTTCAACCGGGACGAATTGGCTGATGCTGGTTCTGGCGCTGTTGCTCTCGGCGACGGCTTTTTCCGCGCTGGGAGCGTTCGTTTCAGTGGCAGTCAAGGAGGTATTCGAGGCGCAGACACTGGCAAACTTCATCCGCTTCCCGATGATGTTCCTGGGCGGCGTGTTCGTACCGCTAGCCTCCATGCCGGTCTGGCTGCAAATCCTGGCCCGCCTGTTTCCGCTGACTTATTCCGTCGAGGCCCTGCGCGCCGCGCTTTCGGGCGGGACGTGGTCTACTGCCGCGCTCGACCTGGGCGCGCTGGTGGCTTTCAGTGTCATTTTATTCCTGCTGGCTGCGCACACGCTGGGACGGCGCATTGAATGAAAGGGGGAAAGAATATGACACGCAAGGTACTCTTTCTCTGTACCGGCAACTCGTGCCGCTCTCAGATGGCCGAAGCCATCGTCAACGCCCGCCTGGGTGAGACATGGGAAGCTGTCAGCGCCGGGACGAAACCGGCAGGCTACGTTCACCCAAAGGCATTGGCGGCGCTGGCCGAAATCGGGATCCAGCATGCGGGTCGCTCGAAACTGGCGGATGAATTCCGGGGTGTGGATTTCGACCTGGTGGTCACGGTCTGCGATTCGGCGGCGGAAGAATGTCCCGTCTGGCTGGGAAAAGGAAAAAGAATCCACCACAGTTTCTCTGACCCGGCCAAAGCCGAGGGCATGGACGATGAAGTTATGCAAGTCTTTCGCGCCGTGCGCGATGATATCGAACGTGAAATGGTCAAACTACTTTCTCAATACAGTTAATGGAGGCCTTCATGGCAAAAGAAACCAGCACCACTAAAAAACTTTCCTTCCTCGACCGCTTCCTGACCCTGTGGATCTTCCTGGCGATGGACGTCGGGGTAGGGATCGGTTTTCTCTTCTCCTCCGCGGTGCAAAAGTTCAATACCACTGTCTCGATCGGGACGACCAATATTCCCATTGCCATCGGCCTGATCCTGATGATGTATCCCCCATTAGCCAAGGTCCACTATGACGAGTTGGGCGACGTTTTCCGCAACTGGAAGGTGCTCGGCCTGTCGCTGGTCCAGAACTGGGTCATCGGTCCCATCCTGATGTTCGCCCTGGCCATTATCTTCCTGCGCGGCTACCCCGAATACATGACCGGCCTGATCCTGATCGGCCTGGCGCGCTGTATTGCGATGGTCATTGTCTGGAATGAGCTGGCCAAGGGCGACACCGAGTACGCCGCCGGGCTGGTAGCCTTCAACAGCGTATTCCAGGTGCTGTTCTACAGCCTGTATGCCTACGTCTTTATCACCGTCCTGCCGACCTGGTTCGGCATGACCGGCAACATTGTGAACATCACTATCAGCGAGATCGCCAAGAGTGTATTCATCTATCTGGGTATCCCCTTCATCGCCGGTTTCCTGACGCGCTTCTTTCTTGTGCGCCTCAAAGGCAAGGACTGGTATCAAACTAAATTCATTCCCAAAATCAGCCCGCTGACGCTGATTGCCCTGCTCTTCACCATCGTGGTGATGTTCTCGCTCAAAGGTGAGTACATCATCCAATTGCCGCTGGACGTGGTGCGGATCGCCATCCCCCTGCTGATCTATTTCGTGATCATGTTCCTGGTCAGTTTCCTCATGGGCAAGGCCGTCGGCGCAGACTACAAGAAGACCGTTACGCTCTCATTTACGGCAGCCAGCAACAACTTTGAGTTGGCGATTGCCGTGGCGGTGGGTGTCTTTGGCATCAACAGCGGTGCGGCCTTTGCTGCCGTCATCGGGCCATTGATCGAAGTGCCGGTGATGATCGGGCTGGTCAACGTGGCGTTCTGGTTGAAGAAGAGACTCTATTCAGCCGCCGAGGCATGCTGAAAATCGGAGTCAAAATACTCGGTCATAAGACCCCCCAGCGCTATGCCGTCCGGCGGGCGGTGCTGGCAGCCTGGAACGAGCTGCTCCACGAACATCCC
>JAPLGV010000488.1 GCA_026389975.1 Chloroflexota bacterium | reverse complement strand
GTATTTTTTCTCGCGGATGGAACTGGGAGCATCACCGAGGAGATGCATCTAGCGAGCCTGCTCAATCTTGCCTTTGGTTTCTCATGGGTAACGGACGTTGACACAGTTGTGGCTCAATTGCGTGAAGAAACTTCGCCTAACAATTCGCTCCAGCGGACGCGCTGAAGCGCGCAGCTGAGCCAACCCGTTGGGTGCTAATATGAAAACTAAATTGTCTGATGATCTAACGCTTGACGATGTTGACGAAGGCATGATGAGCATGATTGCCTCCAGATGGAATTTGCTGCACAAACCCACTGGAGGCGTGAAACACATCCAACTAGAGTTTCCAGACAGAAACTATCTACTGCTTCTTGCATAAAACCGTGAACATTTATCGATCGAAATACAGGGACCTTCGGCAGCAATTTTGGTTCATTTTTTTGTGCAGTACCCTATAGGTTAGGTGATTCCCTTGATCCACGCGATCGATTCCAGACAGAAAGAGAATTTTGAAAATGGCAAGACTTAGTGCTTTTACGAAGAATAACCTAAATAAGCAAGGATTTGGAAAACTTGATGATGAGGCTAAATCCCGCTACGCGTTGCCACTGCGGTTCACGCCCGGAGTAGGCACCACCTTGATTGTGATCGGACTGGCCTTGCAGTCGCCCATTTGGCTTGGGTCAATGGCACTTGTTACCTTTAGTGGGGCCCTATTCCCCAGCGGCATGCTTATTGATCTGGTTTACAACCTCGGTGTTCGCCATTTATTCCGTGCGCCACGGCTGCCATCTACGCCAAAGCCACGACAGTTTTCCTACCTTCTTTCCACTGTCTTGCTGGCGGGTTCAGCCTTGTCCTTCTATTTCGGGCTATCGGTGTTGGGGTTTATCTTGGGAGGAATGGTTGTCATAGGGGGCACAATCCTCACCACTTCGCTCTGGTGTCTTGGATCGTGGTACTACAGGCTGATTTTCGGGCATGCAGCAGCAAAATAGTGGGACCCACGTAAAAAACTCCCCCACAACCCAACAACGCGTGCACCGGACGAGGCTGCCGCCCCTCGAAAACTGGCGCGGTTTGCAAAGTTTCGTGCCATAATATCATGTTGTTTTACTAATCCGCCCCGCCGGTACCCCGGCAAACTGCGCCAGGGCTTTTACGCAAACCGTTAGCCCGCCGCTTTCAGGCAGCAGCCCAACTACCATGGGAGCTAAACCGCGATGAAGATTCAACCAAATACTAAATTGCTCATGCTTGGAGATTCAATTACGGATTGTGGCCGGGTTCGCCCCATTGCCGAAGCCAGCGGGGACGCGCTGGGCACAGGCTATGTCAGCTTAATCAACGCCTGCCTGACTGCCACCTCTCCCCAAGCGCGCATTCGGATTGTCAATATGGGCGTGAGTGGCAATACAGTACGCGACCTCGCCGCCCGCTGGTCCAGCGATGTGGTCGGCCTGAATCCGGACTGGCTCTCCATCCTGATTGGAATCAACGATGTCTGGCGTCAATTTGACACGCGGCTTCAAATCGAAGATCATATCAGCCTGGATGAATATGCCCGAACTTTGGAGACTTTGATCCGCACCACACGGCCTCAACTCAAAGGCTTGGTGCTCATGACGCCTTACTTCATCGAACCTAATCGGGCTGACCCAATGCGGGCAAAGATGGATGAGTATGCGGCAGTGGTGCGCAAATTGGCCGAGCGCTACCAAGCCATCCTAGTGGACACCCAAGCTGCGTTTGATAGCGTCTCGGCTGAACTCCATCCGATGGCGCTGGCGGGAGATCGGGTCCATCCAAATTTGACGGGGCACATGATCTTGGCGCGTGCTTTTCTGAAGGCAGTGGATTACACCTGGTAAAGTCCGAGAGGCTCTGGCGAAATGCTTGGAGTGTTTCAATCCTCGTAGCGGGCTAACCGTGGCATGCAGCCGACCCCGCTTCGCTCGCTATGCTCGCTGGCGGGGCGGCTGATGCAAACCGTTGGGCACACCAATAAAACATCAACGAGGGCACAATTCCATATGACGGGTTACTTGATCCTGGGAATGACCTATGCCTTTGCGGCTGCGGTGCAGCCCGGGCCTTTCCAAACCTATCTTATCTCGCAAACCCTGGCGAACGGCTGGCGTCGCACGATTCCGGCTGCGTTCGCGCCTTTGCTCAGCGATGGGCCGATTATCGCACTGGTGTTACTCATATTGAGCCGCATGCCCGGCTGGCTGGTGCAAGTCTTGCAATGCGCAGGCGGCGCCTTCCTCCTTTACCTGGCCGCAGGCGCATTCAAAGCCTGGCGGGGCTTCGATGTCAAGAAAGCGGTTCAAGTCCAATCCAGCCGGCAAACCTTTCTCAAAGCCGTCATGGTGAACTTGCTGAACCCGGCTCCCTATATCGGCTGGAGTCTGGTTATGGGACCGCTGCTGTTAAAAGGGTGGCGCGAGACCCCCGCCAACGGGATTGCGTTGCTGACAGGGTTTTACACCACCCTAATTCTCGTCACGCTGGGGATCATGCTGCTTTTTGCGGCTGCCAGGAATCTCGGTGCGCGCGTCAGCCGGGCACTGGTGGGTGTATCGGCTATCGCGCTGACATGTTTCGGTCTGTACGAATTGTGGCTGGGAACAGGCGCTCACTGGTGGAGCTAGAATCGTAACCACCCCAACACAAAGGTTCCCTTTTTGCACTATGCGAAAGGGAACCTATTTTTTCTCGACCTTATTGTTATCCAGTTTTTTCCGCTTCCGCGGCTCTCAACTTCTCCGCGAGGCGGAAATACTTGAGATAGCGCATGGAGTTGCCATCGCGGCCCAAGAGCAGGTCGGCGGCCTTGACGGTCGCGCCGAGCTTCGACGGGTCGGTGATCGAGCAGGTGGCGCCCATCTGGATGGCGAGGGTCATGAACGCCTGGTTGACGGTCGGGCGGTCGGGCAGGCCGAATGAGACGTTGCTGGCGCCCAGGTTGATGTTGACGCCGAATTCCTTGCGCAGCAATTCCACGGTCTGAAGCGTGATGAGCGCCGCTTTACTGTCGGAGCCGACGGTCAGCACCAGCGGGTCAATAAGGATGTCTTCGACCGGGATGCCCATCCTGGCGGCGCGTTCGATGATCTTCTCGGCTACCGCAACGCGTTCTTCGGGAGTTTTGGGAGTCCCGTTATCGTCCATGGTCAGAGCGATAACAGCCGCGCCGCGCTCCTTGACCAGCGGCAGGATCGTCTCCATTTTTTTCTGCTCGCCGCTGACCGAGTTGACCAGCGGCTTGCCCGGTGCGGCGGCCAGACCGGCAGCCAGTACCGCCGGGTTGGCGGAATCCAGGCAAAGCGGCACGTCCACGACCGAGGCGAGCAGTTCGACCAGTTTTTTGACACCCGCCACCTCGTCCAGTCCCGGTACGCCGACGTTGATGTCCAACACGTCCGCGCCCCAGGCCACCTGACTCTCGGCCAGTTGGCAGACGTAGTCCAGGTTGCCCTCGGACAGTGCGGCAGCCAGTTTCTTGCGGCCGGTGGGGTTGATCTTCTCGCCGATCATCACAAAGGGACGGTCAATCCCGATGATGACTTCTTTATTAGAAGAT
>JAPLGV010000514.1 GCA_026389975.1 Chloroflexota bacterium | reverse complement strand
TGCGCCAGCGTTCATAATGGCTTTCTCTAAAAAACTCGGGCTGCAATTCATCCAGGATGGCATGGGTGATTTGAAGAAAACCTTTGGCCCCGAGGATGTTTTCTACTACGCCTATGCCGTCTTCCACTCCCCCACCTATCGCACGCGCTACGCTGAGTTCCTCAAAATAGATTTCCCGCGTTTGCCGCTCACGAGTGATAAAAAACTATTTGCCAAACTGGTTGCGAAGGGCAATGAACTGGTCGAGTTACATCTTTTACGCAGTGGAAAAGTGGATGATTTCGTCACCACCTACCCTGAAACGGGAGATAACAAAGTAGAAAAAGTGGCTTATGCTAGCGGGAAGGCGTATATCAATACTCACCAGTATTTCGGCAAACTTCCCGAAGAAGTCTGGGAGCTTAAAGACGGCGGGTACCAAGTCTGCGAGAAATGGCTGAAAGACCGCAAAGGCCGCCTGCTTTCGAGCGAAGACATCACGCATTATCAGCGCGTGGTGGTCTCGTTGAAAGAGACAATCCGCTTGATGAAAGAAATTGATAAGACGATAGTCAAGTGGCCGATGGAGTGACATCGCGCCGTTGAAAGTTGACAACTAATTACCGCTCACTGGAGTCTCATGCCTACTTATCCTCCCGAACCCTTCCGCATCAAAGTGACCGAATCAATTCGCCTGATTCCACCCGCTGAAAGAGAAAAGGCGCTCAAAGAAGCAGGCTACAACCTGTTCGCCGTCAAAGCCGAAGACATCTTCATTGACCTCCTTACCGACTCAGGCACAGGTGCGATGAGCCAGGAGCAGTGGGCGGCCATCATGCGCGGCGACGAGTCGTACGCGGGCGCGCGTTCCTTCTTCAGGCTAAAACAGGCGGTGGAGGATATCTTCGGTTTCAATTATTTCGTTCCGGCGCATCAGGGACGCGCCGCCGAGAACATCTTGGCCGCCTGCCTCGTCAAGCCTGGGCAATATCTTCCGAGCAACATGCACTTCGACACCACCGACGCCAACATCCGCGCCCGCGGCGGCCACCCGACCAACCTTGTCATTGAAGAAGCCTTCGACCCCGCCAATCCGCATCCGTTCAAAGGCAATATGGATATAGCGAAACTAAATGGGTTCATCGAAAAAGTCGGGGCGGCGAAAGTCCCCCTCGGAATGGTGACCGTTACAAACAACGCAGGCGGCGGTCAGCCCGTCTCAATGGAAAATCTCAAGGCGATTGCGGATGTCTACCACACGAGCGGAATCCCGTTATTCATCGACGCGGCACGCTACGCCGAAAACTGTTTCTTCATCAAACAACGTGAACCTGGCTACGCGCAAAAGTCCATTAAAGAGATCGCACACGAGATGTTCGCTCTCGCCGACGGTATGACCATGTCTGCTAAGAAGGACGCGATTGTCAACATCGGCGGTCTGCTGTGCATGAACGATGAGAAACTTTTTGAGAACGTCAAGAATGAATTGATCCTGCGCGAAGGCTTCCCCACCTATGGCGGACTGGCGGGCCGCGATCTCGACGCGATGGCGGTCGGCCTGTATGAGGGCCTTGACGAAGCCTATCTCGCCTATCGTCTCGGTCAAACCGCCTACCTCGCCACGCGCATCAACGAAGCGGGCATCCCCACCATCCAACCTGCAGGCGGACACGCCGTCTATCTCGACGCCGCGGCTGTCCTGCCGCACATCCCGCAAAGCGAATTCCCTGGTCAGGCATTGTGCGTCGAACTCTATCGCGAAGGCGCCATCCGCGGCGTGGAGATTGGCTCGGTTATGTTCGCACACACGGATGCGGATACCGGCCAAATGGTATATCCCAAATTGGAACTCCTGCGCCTCGCCATCCCGCGCCGCACCTACACCCAGAGCCACATGGACTACGTGGCCGACACGCTTGCGCGCATCAAAAAGCGATCCGCCTCCATCCGCGGTTATAAATTCACGTATGCGCCAGAGTTGCTCCGTCACTTCACTGCTCGCTTCGAACCCTTGTAATATCCGTCATTGAGAGCGCAGGTCGAATAGCCACGAAGTGGCGTATTGAAACCAAGCGAAACAATCACCATCATCATGTTGTAGATTGCTTCGGGCTGTCGCCCTCGCAATGACAGAAGGAATCCTATGATCCCCAACCAATGGTACGCTATTCTGGAATCCAACGAAATCAAAAAAGGCAAAATCGTCGGCGTGACGCGTATGGGCGAGAACATGGTCGCCTGGCGCAACACCAAAGGCGAACTCTCTTTGATGGCGGACAAATGCCCTCACCGGGGTGTGGCACTTAGCGCCGGCAAGTTGACCGGTGACTGCATCCAGTGTCCCTTCCACGGCTTCGAGTACAACACAAACGGGATCTGCACACTGGTCCCGGCCAACGGCAAAAACGCCGAGCCGCCCAAGGCTTTACATGTGCGCAGTTACCCGGTCCGCGAAGAGCACGGCTTTGTCTACATCTGGTGGGGCGAGCCGCGGGATGAATATCCGCCGGTACCGTGGTTCGAATCCATCCCCGATACGATGGTTTATGCCACGCTGAAAGACCACTGGGCCAACCATTATTCGCGCGCCATCGAGAACCAGTTGGACGTGGTGCACCTGCCTTTCATTCACCACAATACCATCGGGCGCGGCAACCGCATTCATTCACCACAATACCATCGGGCGCGGCAACCGCACGCTGGTCAACGGGCCAATTACGACAGAGGAGAGCCACTGGCCGGGCGACCACCTCATCAACCTGTGGGTCTACAACGAACTGGACGAGGGCCAAAAGCCGAAGAAACCCTCCGAGATGCCCAAGCCGGATCGCCGCCCGTTCCTGCAATTCCGCTACGGAAACATCTGGCAGAACTGGATTGCCGATGGCCTCCGCATCGTGGTGGCCTTTGCCCCGATTGATAACGAGAACACGCTGATGTACCTGCGTTACTACCATACCGTGCGCGTTCCGGTTCTCCGTCAGCTCATGGGCTGGATTGGGAGCTTGAGCAATTTAGTCATCGAGCGTCAGGATCGTCGCGTGGTCATCACCCAGCAGCCTCACCGTCCCGACCTGGACATAGGCGAAATCCTGATCCAGGGTGACAGTCCAATCGTGTTGTATCGCAAAATTAGAAGAGCATTGATCGAAGGGAAAAAGGATTAACCATCTTGCTTGGGGCGGTTCAACAGAACCGCCTTTTTTTGAAATGGGGACTGACTTTGTCCAAGAGTGATAAAAGGGATAAAATGGGTTGATAACCGATACGCTAACAGATAAGGAACTTTTTATGCCTGCCAAATCGAAAGTTGCCGTAGTACGCACTCAACCCGAAACTGTCTTGCAAGATTATCAGCGTCTCTTCGACCTTGCGGGTGGCAAAAAAGCACTCCGCCCGGATGTAACGACGATCATCAAAGATAATATCTCATGGCATTACCCAATGCCTGCGGCGAATACGACTCCCTGGCAGTTGGAAGGTACCATCCTGGCTTTGCGCCAGGCCGGGTTCGAGGACCTGGTCTGTGTGCAAAACCAGACGGTGCTTACCAATGCTTTCAAAGGCGAGGATTTAAACGGCTATCTGCCCATCTTCAAACACTACCATGTGCCCGCCCTGTATAATTTTCGAACAGAAGAGATGAAATGGGTACCCTACCGGCCCAAGGCGAAAATGCTGGCCCTGGATCACATCTACCCGGAGGGTATCCTTATTCCGGATTACTTCTTCGGGAAAAACATCGTCCACCTGCCTACAGTTAAGACGCACATGTACACCACCACAACCGGGGCGATGAAAAATGCCTTCGGCGGATTACTTAATAAATACCGGCATTACACCCACACCTGGATCCACGAGACTCTGGTGGATCTGTTAGCCATCCAGAAAGAAATCCATCCCGGGCTGTTTGCGATCATGGATGGCACAACCGCCGGGAATGGCGAGGGGCCGCGCCTCATGACCCCGGAGGTGAAAAATATCCTGCTGGCCTCCGAGGATCAGGTGGCAATTGACGCCGTGGCAGCCAAACTGATGGGCTTTGATCCGCTGTCCATCAAGTATATCCGCCTGGCCCACGAACAGGGATTGGGGATAGGGGATGTCCGTCAAATAGAATTGGTCGGTGACGATGTTTCCGGTGAAAGTTGGAATTTCAAGATCGGAAAGAACTCCCATACTTTCCTGGCGTGGCTGGCCTGGTATGGACCGACCAAATTCCTGCAAAAACTTATTTTCAGGACTCCGCTGGTGGTCCTGCCGATTGCCATCTCTGAGGCCGAACAGGATTATTTCTACTGGCCGTTCAAATACAAACGGGTTGCCCGGGAATGGCGGGAAAACACCACCTGGGGGAAGTTGTTCCAGGAGTATCAACGCCGAGGCTATTTGCAGGGTTAGCGACCGCTACCATTTCCAAATAAAAAAAACGCAGGAACCCTGCGTTTTTTATCCGTTCTTTGGGAGGAAAAAACCTTTTCACCACGCTCCCCTAGGGACAGAGGAAAAACCGCCAACCGGCGGCCTTTTTGCATTAAGGCGGATTATTTCTAATCAACTGCTAATTTAAAACCTCACAAACCTATCTGTCTTCTTGTGATTTATTGCGCTATAAGCAAGTCAGATTATTTGTTAAGGGCCTCTCTGATGCAAATCCTTTGTCTCGGTCTTAATCACAAAACCACCCCTCTCAATCTGCGCGAGCGACTGGTCTTCAGCGAAGACGCGCTCTGTGCCGCGCTGGCTCGCCTGGGTTGCGGCGAGGGTATTGGCTCTGTTGCCGAGATGGTCATTCTCTCCACCTGTAATCGCATTGAAATCTATGCCGCGTCCAGTCAGCCGGCGTTCTCCGAACTGGAGGCATTTTTATCTGAGACGCGCAATGTGCCTGCGGACGAACTCCGCCCGCACCTCTATCGTCACAAAGGTTCGGATGCCATTCACCACCTGTTGAAGGTTGCAGCTGGGTTGGATTCGCTCGTATTGGGCGAGTCGCAGATTCTTGGCCAGGTGACAAAGGCACTCGAACTGGCACGCGGCGTTGGCGCTTCAGGACCGCTGCTAGCACGGCTCTTTCAGTCCGCCATCCACGCTGGGAAGCGCGCTCGTACCGAGACTGCCATCAGCCGCAATCCTGCATCTATTTCGTCGCTGGCTGCTTCTGTGGCGGAAAAAGCTGTCGGTAACATGAGAACTGCCAGTGTGGTGATGTTGGGAGCAGGCGAAATGGCGGAATTAACCTTTGAAGCGCTGCGCAAGCGCGGGGTCGAGAAAATCCGGGTGATTAACCGGACTCTGGAACATGCCCGAGGGCTGGCCTCTCGCTGGGGCGCCGAATCCGCCACGTTCGAATTCCTTGAAAAATGCCTGGAGGAGGCAGATATTCTGATTGCGTCCACCGGCGCGCCGCACACGCTGGTTTCGGCGGAGATGGTGCGCACGGCGATGGCGGAGCGGCAGCGCACGCTGGTGCTAATTGATATTGCCGTGCCGCGCGATATTGAGGCGGCGTGCGGTGATGTGCCGGGTGTGCGCCTGTACGATATTGATAGCCTGAATGCCACACTGGAGACGTCGTTAGCCGAGCGCGCCGCCGAAGTGCCGTATGTCGAAGCTATCCTTGCCGAGGAGAAAGCCAAATTCATGGATTTTCTTAGTTCGCTGGATATGCTGCCGCTCATCGCCGACATGCGCCAGCAGGCGGAGCAAATCCGCCAGGCTGAACTCGAAAAGACCCTGCGCCGCCTTCCTGACCTTACCGATGCCGAGCGCGCCCGCATCGAAACGCTGACAATGGCGCTCGTCAAAAAACTGCTTGAAAGCCCCACCGCCCGCCTGCGCGCCGAAGCCACCTGCACCCACGCGCCCGAATACGCCACCGTCGCCCGCACGCTGTTTGGGCTAAAGAACGGTTCGGGCTTGTGCGGGTTTTCGGGAAACGAATGCCCAATATCCACCGCCA
This sequence comes from Chloroflexota bacterium, assembly GCA_026389975.1. Taxonomy (GTDB): domain Bacteria; phylum Chloroflexota; class Anaerolineae; order Anaerolineales; family Villigracilaceae; genus UBA877. The sequence goes on along the minus strand of JAPLGV010000514.1, from coordinate 3,403 downwards.
TAGACTGATTACTGGTCACTGATTACTATGAAACTTATTTTCGCCACCCGCCCCTCTGCCTTGGCCCGTTGGCAGACCCAGTGGGTGATAGCCGCTCTCAAAGCCGCCCACCCCGGCTTGGTCTGCGAGGAAAAGATCATCGCCACGCAGGGCGACAAAATTTTAGACAAACCCCTGCCCGAAATCGGCGGCAAGGGATTGTTTACGCAGGAACTCGAAAGCGAACTGCTCTCCGGCGCGGTGCATTGTGCTGTCCATTCGCTCAAGGATTTGCCGGTGGAAAACCCCGACGGGTTAACGGTGGGATGCGTGCCGGTCCGCTCAGAAGTGCGGGATGCGCTCATCTCGAAGCATAGATACAGTCTGGAGACTTTACCCACCGGTGTGCTGGTCGGGACCTCGAGCCTGCGCCGCGCCGCCCAACTGCTCGCTGCCCGCCCGGACGTGACCACCCAATCCCTGCGCGGCAACGTGGACACCCGTCTGCGCAAAGCGCTCGAAGGGCAGTATGACGCCATTATCCTGGCGGGAGCCGGCCTGATCCGCCTGGGTTTGGAAAAATACATTACCGAATGGCTGCCACTGGAGGTGATGCTGCCTGCCCCCGGTCAGGGAGCGCTGGCTGTGCAATGCCGCGCCGATGACGAATCGACCTTGAGTCTGCTTGCCGCGCTGGAGGATGACTCCACGCGGAAAGCGGTGACTGCCGAGCGCCAGTTTTTACTCGGTCTCGGCGGCGGGTGCGCAGTTCCCGTTGCGGCTTATGCACAGACCGCCGATCGAGGACGGCAGACCGTGATTTTGCTGACCGGCCTGGTCATTTCGCTGGATGGAAAACAGGCGGTCAAGGTGACCGGTCAAGGCACAGATGCCATACAACTTGGCAACGAACTCGCCCAGCAATCCATCGCGCAGGGCGCAAGCGACATTCTCAAACTGGTCACCTATAACTGGTTACTATGAAAATCCTCATCACCCGCCCCCGCGCCCAATCCGCCGACTTTGGCGCCGCCCTGCAAATGGCTGGCTTCGAGCCGGTCTATTTCCCGGTCATCGAGATCCGCCCGGTGGAGGATTTGACCGCGCTCGACCGGGCGCTGGCAAAAATCAATTGCTATGACTGGGTGGTGTTTACGTCAGTGAACGGAGTAGAGGTGTTTTTTGACCATATTGTGGGGGCGAACGGCCGTTCGCCCCTGCCAGATAATTTGAAAATCGCCGCCATCGGCCCCAAAACCGCCGAAGCTCTGCGAGAGCGCGGCATCGCGCCATCCTTCGTTCCTGAGGAGTACGTGGCCGAAGCCCTCCTGCCCGGTCTTGGCGACTTGCGTGGGCGCTGGGTGCTGCTCCCCCGCGCCGAGATCGCCCGCAAGGCACTGCCCGAAGCCATCGTCGCGGCGGGCGGTGTGGCGCATGAGATCGCCGTCTATCACACCTTGCCCGCTGAAGCAGATGCAGAAGGTCTGGCTGAACTGAAGGCTGGGGTGGACGTGGTGACATTTACCAGCCCCTCGACGGTGCATAACTTCGTTCAAATTGTCCGCCAGAACGGACTCGATCCCTTCCACCTGCCCGCTGCGCCGAAGATCGCATGCATTGGTCCGATCACCGAAAGAACAGCACGGGAGGAAGGTTTTGAAGTGACGATAGTCGCTCAAGAATACACGACCGAAGGGCTTATTCAGGTTATCAATAAATTGGTAAATCAGTAAATTGGTTGGAGGCCTTATGGCATTGCTGAAACTCAACAATCCACAATCCGCAATCCGCAACCCGCAATCCATCCGCCCCCGTCGGTTGCGCGTCACCCCTGCCATCCGTGCAATGGTGCGCGAGACGGAACTGAATGCGCACGATTTTATCTATCCGTTGTTCGTGAGGCACTGCGAAGGGCGGACGGAAATCCGCTCGATGCCGGGCGTCTTTCAATTATCGGTGGACGAAGCGGTGCGCGAAGCGGAATCCGCCGCAGCGTTGGGAATCCTGTCTGTGATTTTGTTCGGCATCCCGGCGGAGAAAGATCCGCTCGGGCTGGAGAACTTTGCCGATGACGGCATCGTTCAACAGGCGATAAGAGCCATCAAACAGAACATCCCCGAAATGGTAGTTGTGACAGATGTATGCCTTTGCGAATACACCGACCACGGTCATTGCGGCATCCTGAATGTTCAGGACGGGGCTAAGCCCCGTCCGAGCAAGAATCTGCCCGAAGGTTACGTTTTGAACGACCAGACGCTCGATATTCTCGGCAAGGTAGCCGTCTCGCACGCCGAATGCGGCGCGGACATCGTCGCTCCGAGCGGCATGATGGACGGGATGGTGGCCGCCATCCGCGCCGCGCTGGACGAGAGCGGGTTCGAGAACACACCGATTTTGTCGTATGCGGTGAAGTACGCCTCATCCTTCTACGGGCCATTCCGCGAAGCCGCCGAGGGCGCGCCCAAGTTTGGCGACCGTAAAAGCCACCAGATGGACCCGGCCAACGTCCACGAAGCCCTGCGCGAAGCCGCGCTGGATGTGGACGAAGGCGCGGACATGCTGATGGTCAAGCCCGCGTTGGCGTACCTGGATGTCATCCGCGCCGTGAAGGAGGCTTTCCCCGAACTGCCGCTGGCGGCGTACAACGTCAGCGGTGAATATGCGATGATTAAGGCAGCGGCTGCCAACGGTTGGATTGATGAAGCCAAAGTGACGCTCGAAACACTGACCGGCATGAAGCGCGCCGGGGCGGACTTGATTTTGACCTATCATGCCAAAGAGGCAGCGAAATGGCTCCAACAAACCTAACCCCTCGCGCCGCTGCTGAGCGGCAAGCCAATAACGAACGCATGGTGCATGCTGATTTCGATCTTGCGCCCTTTACCATCGCCTGGGAAGTGACGCGTGCCTGCGCCTACGCCTGCGTCCACTGCCGCGCCGACGCCCAGCATACCCGCGACGCGCATGAACTCTCCACCGATGAAGCCAAAGCGCTCATCGAACGGCTCGCCGGCTTGCGCTGTTCGCTCACCCCCACCGCCACCGCCCTGCCGACCGTCGAGCGGCTCAACAAAGCCCGCGAAGCCGGCATCCGCCGCGTGGCGCTCTCGCTCGACGCACCCAGGCCCGAGGTCCATGACGATTTCCGTAAAGTTCCCGGTTCCTGGCAGCGCACTATGGACATCCTGCACCGCGCCCACGATGTCGGATTGAGCGTCCAGGTCAACACCACCGTCGCCAAACACAACGTCGAAATCCTGCACGAAATGGTGCCCTTCCTCCAGGAAGTCGGCGCGGTGCAGTGGTCGGTCTTTTTCCTTGTCCCCACCGGGCGCGCCATGGCAGAGCAGATGATTTCCGCTGAACAGCACGAGAGCGTCTTCAACTGGCTCTACGACCTCTCGCAAAACGCCCCCTTCGATAT
>JAPLGV010000077.1 GCA_026389975.1 Chloroflexota bacterium | reverse complement strand
TCCGCCAATTTTTTCTTCTTTCCATGCAGGGATGGACGCGCCTCCCAGCCGGCCTTCTCGGCTGCCGCCTTCAGCACCTCTCGAGCACGCGCATCGGCCAGAACCCGTAGCCGAAATTCCAAAGCGTCCACGCCCGCGGCGGCCGCCAGCTCATCCATGAACGATTCGTTGGCGAAGGTATTCTCCGCGCCGCCCAGACTCCGAAAGGAAGAAGCACGCAACGGCGAGTCGGCGAGGTAATGGACAGTCACTCGCTGGTTCGGGAAAGAATAATTGGTGGGCGCGTTGCGCTCGGCGCCAAAGGAAAACCCGAATTGCGGAGCAGCAGCCTGCCCGGAGAGCAGTTGGCCTGCCACCAATTGTTCAGGGGAGCGCGCCCGCGCCACATGTGACGGTGACCAGACATGATAGTCCCAGGCGACCACATTGCCCTGTGTATCCAGACCGCCATGCACCTCCATCACCATCGCGGGGGCTTTCGGTTCCCAGACGAACTCATCCTCGCGCGACCATTGCACGCGCACCGGTCTGCCCACCGCTTGTGACAGGATGACGGCGTCTGCGGCGGCATCATCCGACCCGTTCTGACCATAGCTGCCTGCCCCTTCCACATGGATCAGATGCACTTTTTCGGCGGGCACGTCGAGCAGTTGCGCCAGCGTTCCACTTAACGGATAAGGACCCGGCGTGCTAGCCCAGACTGTGATTTGATCCTCTTTCACATCGGCAACAGCACACGAGGGGCCAATCGAGGCGTGCGCATGGTACGGCTGGTAATAGGCGGCGTGCAATTGCCGGGCGGCCTGCTTGAAGGCAGTCTCATAATCTCCTTGTTCAACCAGCAAGTTATCCTGCGTCGGCTGGGAACGCAGGGTTGTATACAAATCCTGCATGGGCGGCAGGGTGGCCCTCTCACGCCATTTCACCTTGAGATGCTGCGCGGCGAGGATCGCCTGCTCTTCGCGTTCCGCGACGACAGCGATGAAATTGCCGCGCTGTACGACCTTGACCAAGCCAGGTAACTCTGCCACCGAACTCTCGTCCATCAAAATGAGTTCCGCACCCGCGCTCGGCGGGCGTACCAGACGCCCATGCAGCATCCCAGGCACGCGCAAATCCTGGATAAAGCTGGGCTGACCGGCTACCTTACGGGGAATATCCTCGCGCGGAGTGGATGTGCCGACGATGGTATAGGTCTTCGAATCCTTCAGGGGAACATTGCCCGTGACTTCGAGGTTGAATGCCTTACCCCCCATCAATTCGGCATACGTGATTTTTCGCTCCGGATGCCGGATTAGCGAGATCAAGCCATCCTGCACGGTCAACTCATCCAGACTGGCATCCAGCCGCTTTGCCGCCATTTCCAGCAGGACGCGCCGCGCTTCCGCGGCCGCATTCCGCAGGGCAGTGCCGCTCGTGCTGATCGTCATACTCCCCGCGGTATAGCCCTCGTCCGGCGTGCGTTCAGTATCCCCCATGACCATGTGCACGCGCTCGAAGGGCACCTCCAGCTCCTCGGCAACGATCTGCGCCAGGGCAGTGCGGACGCCCGTGCCCAGTTCGACCTTGCCGCTGAAGGCGGTAACCGTCCCATCTGGATTAATTGCCAGCCAGTCGTCGAGCCAGTTTGTCAACTGTCCCCAGAAGGCCTCCCGCCTCCCCGACCCCCGACGGCCTTGCCGGCGTCCGCCTTCCGAATTCCCTTGCCTGCTTTGCTTCGGCATCATTTTTCCTCTTCTCCCGACATCAACTTCTCGGCGCGTCTGACGGCGCGCAGGATTCGCAGGTGGGCGCCGCAGCGGCACAGATTCCCGTCCAGGGCAGCCCGGATGTGTTTGTCGGTCGGGTGCGGATTTTTCCATAACAGCGCCGCAGTGGTTATGATCATCCCATTGACGCAGTAGCCGCACTGCGTTGCCTGTTCCTCGATAAACGCGCGCTGCACTGGGTGCAATTCACCATCTTCAATTAAACCTTCCAGCGTTGTAATGCGAGAGCGGCCGATTTCGGAGATTGGTAGGTGACAGGACAGCATGGGTTTTGCACCGACCAGCACCATGCAAGCACCGCATTTTTCCCCGCCACAACCGAAATGAGGGCCGTTGAGTCCAAGTTCATTGTGCAGGACATAAAGGAGCGGTGTATCCGGCGCCGCCTGGACGGTATGCGGTTTTCCATTGACGATGAGAACAATTTCACCCGACATCAGTACTTCCTCCTGACCAGATCTTCCTTTTCATTTTTTTTCACAACTCGCCCTTATTCGCCCATTCCAATTGGGGGACTATTCTCCCGGCATTGGGTGCTGTTGGAAAAAGTCCCACAATACTTTTGTCGCATCAATATCCTGGGTGGTATGTCCAACAATGAATTCCGGCATAGGCTCTCCGCCCGGCCAGGAATGACCGCCGCCTGCGATGGTGTAGAAAATCACATCGGCGTTAGAAGCGCAGTTGGTGAATCGTACGCCGCTCGCATCTCCGCCGGCAGGTAAGTCCAGCGGCGCACCGGTGCATCCGTTATGCCGGGCCAGGGAATCGACCCAATCGGGGATGAACGGAAAAGGGAGGTCGAGCTCCCGAGACTGTCCCAATGGCGGCAATGCGCTCGGAAAGTTTACAAGACAATACAAAAGACATGCCTCCGCCGTTCGACAGCCCGTTGATATAGATGCGGGCGGGGTCCAGGTTGTACTCGGATTCCAGTTGGTCAATCAAATCAGAGATAAAGGTGACATCCAGCATCGGGTCGGTATCACTGCCTGGCTCGCCGCGAGTGCGCCAGCGCAGCGGGAATTGGGTGCCAGATGGGTAAACTACGATAAAGCCGTATTGCTTGGCCAGGTCGTTCCAGTGGCTGATCTGCATTTGGTGGGCGGGCCATTCTGCATAACCATGAATACTGATGACGAGTGGGGTGGGAGTGGCGGGGTCGTAGGTCTTGGGCACAAAGAGCAGGTAAGACCGCTTCTCGCCCGAGGAAATGATCGACCCATTGGTGCGGTTTGATAGCAAGTATGCGACTGCCGCTATCAACGCCAGGCTCGCCATCAGCCCAAGCAGAACCAGCGGTATTCGAATGACCCATTTGATCCATTTCTTCATTGGCGAATGTTCCTCTACATTTACTTACAGGGTACTGCGCAAAGATGTGAACCCAAATTTCT
>JAPLGV010000222.1 GCA_026389975.1 Chloroflexota bacterium | reverse complement strand
GGACTTACAACTCAAAGGCAAACGCGCCCTCATCACCGGTTCCAGCCGCGGACTGGGCTACGCAACGGCTCTCGCGCTGGCAAAAGAAGGCTGTCGCCTCGCCGTCAACAGTCGCGACCAAGCCAGGGCTTCCGCCGCGGCCGCAAAAGTCTCCGCTGAAACCGGGGGGAAGGCCCTCGGTCTGGCCGGAGACGTGGCGGACCCGGCTGTGCCCGAACGGCTGGTGAACGAGGCCGCCCGCCTGCTGGGTGGGCTGGATATTTTGGTCACCAACGCCGGAGGTCCGCCCGCCGGGACGTTCGAGTCGTTCGACGAGGCCGCCTGGCAGAAGGCGATTGACCTGTCGCTGATGAGCCACGTGCGCCTGATCAAAGCCGCCCTGCCGTACCTGCGCCAATCGAAAGCCGCCAGCGTGCTGACGGTCACCTCGTACTCGGTCAAACAGCCCATCCAGAACCTGGTTTTATCCAACAGCATCCGGGCCGCCACCGTCGGGCTGACCAAGTCCCTGGCGCTCGAACTAGGCAGGGACGGCATCCGTTTCAACTCCATCCTGCCCGGCTGGACCGAGACCGAGCGGGTGGCAGAGTTGATGACCTTCCGGGCCAAACAGAACGGGACCACGCTCGAGGCAGAGATCGTCAAACAGTCCAAAGACAGCCCGCTGGGGCGCATGGGCACGCCTGAAGAGTTCGCCAATGCAGCCGTATTCCTGGTCTCGCCTGCCGCCTCTTACATCACCGGCGTGATGCTGACCGTAGATGGCGGGATGTACAAGGGAACATTTTGAAAACTTACCGAATTGGTCGAGGTGAGAATATTCTCTGGTAACGCAATACAACATTTCGCTTCTTTTTGTTATAATAGTTGTAAACCATTTTGAGAGGAGAAACCTTTATGAATACCTCCCGTAAATTTTGGCTTGTCCTGATTATGGCTATCTTGACAATGGTAGTGATCGCATGTTCGTGCGGCTCACTCACTCCAACACCGACGGTAGCCCCTCCGCCGACCTTGCCGCCCCGGCCGACGGTAGCCCTTCCGCCAACATTGCCGCCCCAGCCGACCGTTCCCGTGAATCCGATGCCTGCTCTGGAGGGATACTGGCTGGATACGGAGACAAACGATGTCCACGTTATCGAGTGGCAAAACAACCAGTATGTCGTGACCGCAATCAACAACAATGAATACGGCTCATTCGCGGTCACCAGCCAATCTTGGAATGGCAGCGCATTGACCTGGACGTATCAAGTCAGCTACAACGATACTTCTGTCACTTTCACCACGGTGTCGGTAAGCGGCGATAGCCTGTACACCAATTGGTCTACAAATGGTGGGGACTCCGGCACCGAGACCTTGCAGCGTGTGTCTTCGCCGATACCATAAGCGCCGGTCAATCAGGAACCGATGCCTGCCTGACAGGGAAATGGCTGGACCCGGATATATCGGGTACCTATCACATTATCGTATGGCAGAATGGCGAGGCTGACCGTGGACGGCGGGATGGTTAAGGGAAGGCTTTAATTCAACACAGATGAACACGGTTGGGTTCATCTGCCCATCTGTTCCATCCCTTTAATATCGTACCCGTAGGGTATATCATCCCCGCCGAAGGTCCCCGAAGGGGGCAGGGTGCATCGTACCCGTAGGGGTTCCGTGGGTCTGGAGGATAGAAAATGAACGCCTGTCTTAATTGTAAAAAAACCGAACAAGAAATTCCCCTGCTCCAGATGCGCTACCAGCAGGCTGACGTGTTTATCTGCCCGCAGTGCCTGCCGGTACTCATCCACAAACCGGCCAACCTGGCTGAGAAACTCCCGGGGCTGGAAAACGTCCAGCCGCCGCAGCACGAACACTAACCCAGAAAACCCCTCAGGGTGGGGTTCATTTATATGTTGAAATCAAAGTGACTCCGTGTCGTTGCGAGACCAGCGCTCTTGACCGGTTGAAGCAATCTCCTCGCCATATATGGGAATTGTTTCGACAAAGAACGCCTCGCGATGACACTTCCCATGGACTTTAAGAAAGCCGTGAAAGCCGATCAAAAAACGCTTGTACGTGATGCCTCAAAGCCAAATGTTACTATAGGGTGGTTAAGCAATCGGACCGCCTTCGGCGTCGGTTATAATTCCGGCCATGCTTTCCCCTGCTGAGATCGAATTCCGCCTCGAGCGGATTCTCTTAAAGGTACAAAAACCGGGCCGTTATGTCGGCGGCGAATTGAATGCCGTTGTCAAAGATTGGGATGAAATCGAGACCAAAGTCGCCTTCATCTTCCCCGATATCTACGATATCGGCATCTCCAACCTCGGCTTGCAAATCCTCTACGACCTGGTCAACCAGCGTCCCGACGCGCTGGCCGAACGCGCCTACGCCCCCTGGGTGGACATGGAAGACCTGATGCGGTCGAGGGGCATTCCGCTCTACTCGCTCGAGTCTAAACACCCCCTGGCAGCTTTTGACATTCTCGCCTTCTCCCTGCCTTACGAGACGCTCTACACCAATACCCTCAACCTGCTCGACCTGGCCAGGATTCCACTCCGCTCCGCCGAGCGCAGTGAATCGGACCCGCTGGTCCTCGCCGGAGGACACGCCTGTTTCAACCCGGAGCCGATGCACGCCTTCATCG
>JAPLGV010000339.1 GCA_026389975.1 Chloroflexota bacterium | reverse complement strand
GTCGGCCTGACCCCGGCGCTCAACCCGGTCTGCCTGGAGGATGCCGCGCTGGGGCTGAACGCCGCTCGCGCCGACCTATTCCAGAAAGGGGTGATCGCTGTCACTGCTCCGCAAGGGACGGTTGAAGGGGCGCTCAAACTGGCGGCTGATTTTGTCGCCCTCCTTGGCGCGCAGCCCTTTTTCGCGGACCTGGCTGAAGTGGACGGGGTGATGGCCTCGGCCCACCTCCTGCCGGGATTGTCCGCGGCTGCACTGACAGAGACTGTCACCGGTCAGCAAGGCTGGTCCGACATCCGTAAAATGGCCGGGAAGGCTTATTCAGCCGCCACGCAGCCGCTCGACGGGGAAGAGCCCGCCGCGCTGGCCGAGGCCATCCTGCATAACCGCGCCAATACGATCCGTGTGCTGGACGAATATATCGCCACCCTGACATCCTTGCGAAAGGATATTGCGGAAGAAAATAAAAAGGAACTGCAAACCCGTCTCGACCGTGCCCGCCGGAGACGCGCCCAGTGGCAATTGGAGCGCGCCAAAGGCGACTGGCTATCGGTCGAATTCGGTGGGCAGGAAATGCCAAAAGTCGGTGATATTTGGAAACGGCAGATCGGCGGCCTGGATAAAATCTTCGGTCGGCGCGACAAGAAACCGGAGGCGGATTAACCGCCCTCTATGCCCTGTTATTGCTATATTCTTGAATGTTCGGATGGAACCTATTACACCGGCTGGGCGACCGACCCGGAGCAACGCCTCTGCCGGCATAACCGCGGGAGAGGCGCCCGGTACACGCACAGCCGGCGTCCGGTCCGGTTGGTTTACGTGGAGGAGCAGCCGGACAGGAGCAGTGCGATGCGAAGAGAGATCCAGATCAAGCGGATGAGGCGGGAAGCGAAAGAAAAGTTGATTAAATCAAAATAGAGGCGGCTGCCTCTATTTTGATTTAATGCTCTTATAGTTTTCCTAGTCGAACGCCGCTGGCCGGGCGGGGTCAGCAAAATGGGCGAAGACTTCTTCAAGCATCTGCCGGTTGGTGCGGTAGTTTGAGAGCGGCGGGAGATGTTCCAGGTCAAAGAAATCCACCGCCGAGGTCTCGTTGCTGGGACGGGCTTCGCCTCCGGTGATGGTGCACAGGAAGATGAGTTTATAGGCGTGGTAGAACTCCATCCGGGCGCCGGGGACGCGGTTGGCATCGTAGACGGCGACCAGTTTCTCCACCCGGACCTCGTACCCGCTCTCCTCCCGAACCTCGCGCGCCACCATAGCTGACGGAGTCTCGCCGACATCACCCCAGCCACCGGGCATGGTCCAGCCGCCGTCCGAGCGTTCCTGCACCAGCAAAACCCTGCCGTCACGGATGACCGCGCCGCGCACGTCAATTTTGGGCGTGGCATATCCCGGCTGGACGCGGAAACTTTCCAGAACTGATTCCTGAGGAAGCGCGGTGTGGGCAGCAACGATTTCCGCAGCAATCTCTTCCAGCCTCCGGTAACGCAGAATATCGTATTCGCTCTGCGAATATGTCAGGCCAGTCTGGGCCAGCGACTGGATCTCGCGCGCCCAGTCGAGCCATTTTGGAGTGGTTTCTGCCAAGATAACTCCTGAATACAATCTATGAAGTTGTTTTCAAAAACGTCCGCGTCGCTGTGATCTTCTCTTTATCTACCTTTCCCGTCTTTTCCCAATAATCCAGCAACTGTGTGATGGTCAGCACCGCGTGTAAATGGGAACCCGCCTGCTCGAGCGCCTCCTTCGCTCCGGACTGGCGATCGATCAGCACGACCACGTCCCGGACCTTGAGCCCGGCCGCGGTCAGTTTCTCGATGGCTTCGAATTTGCTCCCGCCGGTAGTGGCGAGATCGTCAATCACCACAACCGTCTCCCCGGCATGGTATTCACCCTCGATCTCGGCTTTCGTCCCGTAGTCCTTGACTTCCTTGCGCGGGTAGATCATCGGGTAGTTGCCCTGCAAGCTGACAGCCGTGGCAATCGGGATGGCGGCGTAGGGCAGACCGGCAATGCGCTGGAACTCGAGTTTTTCCAAAATTGGCAGATAGGCTGCGCCGACCTGTTCCAGTAATTTGGGATAGGTGATGATCGAACGCAAATCAATGTAGATGGGGGATTTCAGCCCGGATTTCAGGGTGAACTCACCGAATTTGACGCAGCCGGCCTCCAGCAAGCTGTCGGCCAGAGCAGCAAATGGTGAATGGTTAATGGATGATGGATGATGGTGGCTTGCATGGGAGATTCCATTAACCATTAACGATGAACCAATTTCTGCCATTTCATCTCGTAACTTCGCCGCTACCAGCCTCGGATTTTCCGCGCGGGAGATGTCTCTGGAAACGTTAACCAGCATGCCCTTCCCGTCTGCCCGCAGACCACACCGGAGCGCCGTTTCCAAATCTCCACCCTGGGCGCCGACGCCCGGGACGAGGAACCACAGGCCGGGCGCAGCGGCTCGGACGCGGGTCAGCGCTTCGGGCTGGGTCGCGCCGACGACCAGGCCGATGTTGTTTCCTGTATTCCAATTTTGGGCAAGATAGGCGATATATTCGTACAAATACATTGACGATGGACGATGGACGATGGACGATGGTTCATGGTTCATGGTCAATGGTCTATGGTCTATGGTCAAATCCTGCAAATCCGCCGACCCCGGATTGGACGTTTTACACAGCAGGAAAACACCCTTCTCTTTGTAGGCCAGGAACGGGTCGATCGAGTCCTTGCCAAGATACGGTGAAAGAGTGATGGCATGGACGGCGAGGTGCTCGAAGGCTGATTTAGCGTAGGCTTCTGCGGTGGAGGCGATGTCGCCGCGCTTGGCGTCGAGGATGACCGGGATCATCGAGCCGAGCCGGTCGGACTCCTCCCGCACGGCGGCGATGACGTCCTTCAGCGCGGACCAGCCCTCGGGTCCGTAGAGTTCGAAGAAGGCGGCGTTGGGTTTGAAGGCGACGGCGTAGGGCGCAGTCGCTTTAACGAGACGCAGGCAAAAGGTGCGTGCCGCCTCGGCGGTTGGAGCGGGTAGATCGGACGGGTGCGGGTCGAGTCCAACACACAGCAGGGACGAGCAGTCGTCCACGCGTTTGGTGAGAAAAGAGAAGAAGGTTTCCATCGTGGATTAATCGCCTGTTGTATTTTGAGATGGACCGAGTTGATCCTGCAGTTTGGCAAGCGTCTGGCTGACCTGTTTGCGGGAAGTGCCTGCCGTGACGAGGCTCTGGTCATCCTTTTCGAGCAAGCGCTGGTAATAATCCGAAAGTGCCAGCTGCGTCTCGACCGGGAGGCCGCGTCCTTTCAATTGTTGAATCAGTACTTCGACCTTGCCAATATTTTCGGTGGACAGATTGGCAGCCTCAGACAGAGCCACTTCCAGAATAAATCGCAATGCGCGGGCGAAAGCAATGGAACCTTGAACCGATTGATCCAGCTTGAAAAGGATTTCGCCTTGCTCCTGATAGAGATCCGCCAGGATCGCCAACCGACCGACGTCCAATTGTCCTTGCGTCGTCAGCATACTTAGAATGCTACCGTCATCCATCTGGTCGACGAGATTTGCGGGGAGAGTGGTTAACTGCTCAATTGCCTGCTGGATGGCCTGCCGGGCTTCCGAGTACTTACCGGCCTTCCTTAAACCAATCGCAGTCATCGAGGCAGCGATGGCCAGGTTGATGATGCGCATCAGATAATCTTCAGTAAACATTGGCAAGACTCCCGTACCAAAACGCCAAGGGCTTTTGCTTACGCTTTTCCAAGCACCATTGCCAGTAACGCCATTCTAACGTATAACCCGTATTCCATCTGGCGGAAATAGGCGGCGCGCGGGTCATCGTCAAATTCGGGAGAAATCTCGCCGACGCGCGGCAGGGGGTGCATCACGATCATGCGTTCCCTGGCGGCTTTCATCACCTTCGGGTCGATGACGTAAGCGCCCTTGACGGACTCGTAGACAGCCTCATCAGTGAAGCGTTCCTTCTGGACGCGCGTCACATACAGCACGTCGGTCTGGGGCAGAGCTTGGTCGAGGGTGGTGTATTCGGTCTGCTCGACGCCCTTGGCTTTGAGTTCGTCAATCAGTTCAGCGGGCATGCGCAGGATCTCGGGCGCGACGTAGTTCAGCTTGACCTTGTAGAGCGAGAGCAGGCGCGCCAGCGAGTGGACAGTGCGCCCGTGCTTCAGGTCGCCCAGCAAGGTCACGGTGAGACCGTCGAGGTGGCCGAGTTCTTCCTTGATGGTGAAGGCGTCCAGCAGAGCTTGGGTGGGATGCTCGCCAATGCCATCGCCGGCATTGATGACCGGCTTGCGGGCCGCCTTGGCCGCCTGCGCCGCCGAACCGACTTCCGGGTGGCGGATGACGATCACATCGGCATAGCATTCCAGGGTGCGGACGGTATCGAGCAGGCTCTCGCCCTTCGAGACCGACGAGTACTTCACCTCGTTGATCGGGATGACCGAGCCGCCCAGGCGTTCCATGGCGGCGGTGAACGACGATGAGGTGCGGGTGGACGGTTCGTAGAACAGACTGGCCAGGATCTTGCCTTTGAGCAAATCGAAGGTGCCGACGTGGTCAACCATGACGTGCATCTCGTGTGCCACGGCGAAGATGTACTCCAGGTCTTCGCGGCTGAACTGCTTGACCGAGATGATGTCCTTGCCGTACCAGGGCGCGTTCTTGTGGTCGCCGAAGGGCAGGTGGGAATTATTGGGTTGGGTGGGCATGGGTTACTCCTTATTATTGATTGAAGATTGAGGATTGATGATTGAAAAACATTTTTATATGTAATTGCGAGCCGCGTTCTTTCCCGGCAAGACACCGGGACGGTGTGCGGCGTGGCAATCCCCTCCCAAGAAGAGATTGCTTCGCTTCGCTCGCAATG
>JAPLGV010000341.1 GCA_026389975.1 Chloroflexota bacterium | reverse complement strand
TGGTTGTCCAGGCCCGGACTTCGTCCTCGCCGACGGTAAAAAAGGACTGCTGGTTGAGCAGATCGTAGGAGATGCTGATCATGCGGTTGAGCGACAGTTCGGTGATGCCATACTCAGACATAAAGACAGCCGCGTCGCCCGGCGGCAACTGGGCGATTTCCATTTCCAGTTTGCCTTGCAGTGCCACCTGCGGCGAAGTGGTCTGGACCTCAGGTGCTGTTTGCCCCTCCCCCAGGTTTAATAGCACGAGCAGGGGTTTGCGCGTCAGCAGTCCGAAGCCGGAGAGGAATTTCTCCTCCTCGGCGGAGATTTCCACGCCCCGCAAGGGTTTCTCTGCGAAGAGTATCTCATGGTAACGCGTGAACAACGCCGTCTGGCGTTCGTTGATAACCTTGTCCGTTCCGCCTTTTTTACGTTCCTCCACCAACCGTTCGAGTTTGCGCTCGACGGCGATCAGGTCGTTCAGCAGGAGTTCACCATCCATGGCGGCGATGTCACGGGCCGGATCCAAGCTTCCGGATGGGTGGGGTACATTTCCGTCTTCAAAACAGCGGACAACATGAATGAGTCCATCCATCTGCGACAACTGGTTCAGGAGCTGACCGGAGATCCCGGACCTGGCTACACCGCTATCCAGCCCGGCGATGTCGGCATAGGTGACCTTGGCATAGATGGTCTTCTTCGGCTTGAACATAGCTGAAAGTTTGTCCACGCGCGGATCGGGGACATCCACCACCGCGGTATGGACTTCGATGCGCCCCGCAGACGCAGTGGTCGGCGCGTTGCCGCGCGTCAGGGCATTGATAAGGGTTGTTTTACCAGATTGGGGGAAGCCAATGATTCCGAGTTTCATATAGACCTTTTGTTGTGGTAAAATTTGGGCGCTGGCCGGAGTGGCGGAACTGGCAGACGCGCACGACTCAAACTCGTGTTCCCTGACGGGATTGTGGGTTCAAGTCCCACCTTCGGCATTATATCAAGAAAAGTTCCCTTTGTCGGGGAGTAGCGCCCGCATTTGCGGTAGTCCCGTTTCCAGCACGGGGCGGGACAGGTAATCGTCAAGACGGAGCCGCGCAGCGTCCCGGTTGCCTGTGCGCTTTCCAGCGTTCGCGAGACCGCCATCCAGGTGATCTCGCGTTTCTGTTATGACTTTTGCGAGAGTATCCTGCAAATATTCAATGAAGACAAACTGGCGTGCCCGCTTTTTCTGGTTTATCATAGAGTTATCCGTAAACTCAGCATCGAGGAGAGGCCTATGCCTGCCATGAATGATATTTTGGCTGTCATCCTGGGGGGTGGACGTGGTTCGCGGCTCTTTCCACTGACCAAATTACGCTCGAAGCCGGCAGTGCCTATCGCCGGAAAATATCGCCTGATTGACATTCCCCTCAGCAACTGCATCAACTCCGGGATTTACCGGATTGACGTACTGACCCAATTCAACTCCCATTCCCTGCAACGCCACATCAACCAGACCTACAACTTCGACAAATTTCACACCGGATTTGTCGAAATCCTGGCCGCCGACTCCGCAAGCAATTATTCCAGATCCGCTCCTCACGGGCAAAATATGTGCTGGTCCTGGCCGGAGACCCTCTCTACCGCATGGATTACGCCCCGATGGCCAAATTCCACTGGGAGCACAATGCAGATATTACCGTTGCCGTCCAACCGGTCTTGCGAGAAGAAGCGCCCCGCCTGGGCATCCTGAAACGCGGCCAAGATGACCGGATCAGCGCTTTCGCCGAAAAGCCCAAAGACCCGGCGGTCCTGTCCAAATTCGTCAGCCGCACTGACAAACAGCGTCCCTTCCTCGGTTCGATGGGAATTTATCTCTTCAACACACAGGTCCTGATTGAGCTCTTGCGCGACAATCCACG
>JAPLGV010000502.1 GCA_026389975.1 Chloroflexota bacterium | reverse complement strand
CAGATCTTCGGCGGCGTAGACTGGAGTCAGTGGCCAGAGAAGGGCAACGCCTTCCCTAAATGGGCGGCGGGCAGGCTTCGGGTCCAGAAGGAACGCGGTGCCGAGGGGTTGAAAATCTGGAAATGTCTTGGCTTGATTATCAAAGATCATACCGGCAAACTGGTGGATGTGGACGACCAGCGCCTCGATCCCATCTGGCAGACTGCCGGGGAACTCGGTCTGCCGGTACTCATCCATGTGGCCGACCCGGTGGCCTTTTTTGACCCGATCGACGAGACCAACGAACGCTGGGAGGAATTGGGGAACCATCCCGATTGGGCCTTCACCAGCCCTCCTTTCCCGTCGTTCCTGCACATCCTCGAGGGGCTTGCTTCTCTCGTCATCCGTCACCCGAATACAACCTTCATCGGCGCGCACGTTGGCTGTTATGCCGAGAACCTGGCTTGGGTGGGGGAGTTGCTTGACCGCTGCTCCAACTTCTTCGTGGACATCTCCGCCCGCCTCGGCGAATTGGGCCGCCAGCCCTACACTGCCCGGCGCTTCTTCCTGCGCTACGCCGATCGCATTCTGTTCGGCTCGGACATGGGTCCCTACCCCGAAGCCTACCGGGTCATCTATCGCTTCCTCGAGACCGACGACGAGTATTTCAACTACTACCCTGCCCCCATCCCCATGCAGGGTCGCTGGCACGTCCACGGCCTCTTCTTGCCCGAGGATGTGCTCGAAAAAATATACTTCCGCAACACAGAACGCATTCTACTGAACCACGGATAAAACATGGAAAAAGGTCAATTTACCCGCAAAGAAATCCAATCCCAACCCGAAGCCTGGGCCGCCGCTCTCAAAATATTGGACGAAACCCGCCGGAGTGTGCTGGATTTGGATCCAGCCCACCGTTTCGACAACATCATCTACACCGGTTGTGGTTCCACCTATTACCTTTCCCTGGCCGCGGCCGCGTTGACCCAGGAACTGACCGGCCTCCCGAGCCGCGCCTTCCCTGCGTCCGAGCTCTGGTTATCCCCGGGCAGTTCCTTTGTCGCCGGGAAGACCCTGCTGGTGGCCGTCAGCCGTTCCGGCGAGACGACCGAGACCCTGCACGCCTGCAAGTCGTTTCTGAAGGATAAACGCGGCGACCTGTTGACGCTCTCCTGCTATGGCGAAATGCCGCTGGCGAAGATGGGCGCGCTCAACATCGTCCTGCCTTCCGGGCAGGAGCAGTCAGTGGCGCAGACGCGGGCGTTTTCCACGCTATATCTCGGCACGGTGGCGCTGGCGGTGCTCTGGGCAGGCCGTCCTGACCTGTTCGACTCGCTTGCCCGCCTACCCGAAGCCGGGACACGGTTATTGAAAAACTACTCGTCCCTCGCAGCTGAGTTGGGCGGAAATACCTCGATTGACCGCTTCTACTGGCTCGGCTCCGGTGCGCGGCATGGGCTGGCCTGCGAACTCAGCCTGAAAATGAAAGAAATGTCGCTCAGTCACAGCGAGGCGTTCTACTTCATGGAATTCCGGCATGGGCCGAAATCTATGGTCACGCCATCGGCACTGGTCATTGGCCTGCGGTCGTCAGTGAACGAGAAATACGAATCGGCAGTGCTGGCGGACGTGAAAGCCCTCGGGTTCGGGATGACCCAGCAGGCGAGTGCGGCGCCTACACTTACAGCGATGCCGACAACTATTCCGGTGACGACACAGAAAACGGGTAATCCCCCGTTTGCCATCGTTGGAGCGCTCGCGGTGCTGGGTGTTGTCTGGCTTT
>JAPLGV010000322.1 GCA_026389975.1 Chloroflexota bacterium | reverse complement strand
AAAACCTATCCAAAAAACAATGTGCCGCACCTGCCCCACGAGGGCTGTTCGCACGAGAACGGCTGCCGGTGCTTCTATGAACCGGTGCTGGAAGAAACAGCAATTATTGGAAAAGTTGCAGACTAATTCTAACCAACCCTCCCCCATGAGACGGGGGAGGGTGATTTTTAGAGCAAAGTTTTTAGCGCCTCCGCAGTGACCTGTGGAGCTTCCATCATCGGCATATGACCCACTCCCTCGATTTCAACAAGATAGCCTTTCTTCACCGCAGCCCGCACATCACGAGCACGCTCGATGGGCACGATCTTATCCGTCAGACCGTGGATATTCACCACCAAAGCTGGGTATGATTTTATCCGCCAGCCCGTGAATGATTGCCACCTGAAAATCGAAGGTGGGGAGAATGTCTGTTGAATCCGGGCGGTCAGCCATCGCCCGCAGTGCCCCGGCCACGCCTTCCGGTGGCTGGCGCAGAATGAGTTGTTTCAAGGCTGCCTGTAAATCGGCATCGGCTGTCAGCAGGGCGGGCATGGACTCGGCCACTTCGCCCACTCCGTTGGCTTCCACGCGATCTGCCATCTGGTAACGGACTGCCTTCCTATCGGGCGGGTCGGCAATCGCCTGCGAGGCGACCAGTCCCAGGCCGCGCAGGCGCGATGGATAGCAGCGCGCGAAGGCCAGGGCAACGTATCCACCCATCGAATGACCGGCGATTACGGCCGTTTTGATCTTCAAAAAATCCAACAGGGCAGCGAGGTCCGCAGCCATATCGGTCAGCAGGTATCGGGTCCGGACAGCGCCGGATTGCCCGAAGCCGCGCAGGTCGGGCAGAATCAGGTCAAAGCCCGCTTCAAGCAGGGGCACAACCGGGTTCCAGATGGTATGGTCGAGCGGATAGCCGTGGATGAGCACCAGCGGCGTCCCGCGCCCCTGGCGTTCGTAAGCGAGTTCCAAACCGTTCAAAGTTGTTTTCAGCATTTCCACTTAACCTGCACTTTCTGCTTGCTGCCCAAACGGGTGAAGTAGTGGACGTAGCCGTTGGCGCAGCCGAACTCGTAAATTCGGCGGGTCACATCCACATCAACCTTGCAATATTCGGCCAGCTTTTCCAACTCGCCGGCGCGCCACCACTCCACTGCTTGGACGCCGGAGGCAGACTTCGTATCGCCAAGGGTGGCACGCGCCACTGCGTCCAGACTGACGCGGAAACTGAGTGTGCGGAACAGGTCGTCCATGATGTCGAGGGTGGGCAGGAATTGCAGGCGTTCGTCCGGCGCGTAGGGGCGGAGGACTTCATAGTCGAAGCCATTGACGTTGAACCCGACCACCCGCCCGGCGGATTTTAACTCGGCGACTAGCGCCGGGACGTCTTTTTCCCAATACACGGCGAAATCTTTCCGGACCGAGCACCAGGTGACTGCGCAGGAGACCTTTAGTGCCCCGATATTGTTCCTCCCGCCAACATCTTCGAACAGATTCTGGGTTTCGAGGTCAAAGACGACAATGTTCATAATCACCTCCGGTAGGGGCACGACATTCCCTTCGGGAACGATGTGTCGTATCCTTACAGCATTCTTTTTCGCGCCTGGTCCAGCGCCTGCTCGCGGGTTGAAACTTCACCCATCGCCTGGGCTTCGCGGATGGCTTCGAGCAGTCCGCCAATTATCTTACCGGGCTGGAGATTAAGTTCGCGCATCAGGTCGTCACCATTGACCAGCGGCGTCGGGGCAATGGACTCGGCAGGTTTTTCGAACCAGTTTTCCAGCATCAGGCGGACAACATCCAGCGCGGCAGCCCAGTTTTCCTGCGGAAGGGTCTGCTCGTAGGTGGCACGCATATCCGCGAGCGTCAAAAGGCAGACATCCACCCCTGCCGCGCCGGTATCGCGGAAAAACCGGTAGACAGCGCGCCGCGAAGGCGGCTTGCCTTCCCGCACCAACCGGTTGGTATGGAAAAGAATTCGCATATGGTTGCGGATGACCGTCTCCAGGCGGGTCGCTTCATCGTTGCTCATTGCTAAAGCGCGCCCGCGGCTGGCAGCGATTTCCGCGCCCTGCTGGTCGTGGTCCCAGAAGCGCAACTGGCCTTCCTCGTCCGCCTTCTTTGTCTGGGGCTTTGCCACATCATGGTATAGCGCCGCCAGAAAGAGCAAGCTGCGCAGGGAACGGTCGGCGGTCAACGGGGCGGCGAAGGTTTCGCCAATCTGTTGACGGTAGCGGCCAATCCCCAGCACCATCAGTCCCTTGAGCATGTCAGAGGCAGTGTCGGGGTTAAAGTCCGGTGCCAGCGCGGCGAGCACCGCCTCCAGGTGACTCACCGTCGCCAGTGTATGCTCCCAAACATCGTGAACGTGCGGCGCAGTCTGTTCAACGCCTTTCAGAGCGGAGAGCTCAGGCAAGACCTTGTCCAGCGCGCCGAGCAGGTCGAGGGCGCGCAGACAGGCCGCAGGCTGCAAGCCATCGAGGAGGCGGAAGAGTTCATCTCGCATCCGCTCCGGAGAAATGTTTCCTAACAGGCCGACGGCTTCTTTCATCGCCTTGCGCGTCTCCGGCAGGATGTGAAAACCAAAATTCGCTGCCAGCCGGACTCCTCGCAGGATGCGCACCGGGTCATCTGCAAAGGCTGATGGTGAGCAGGCGCGCAGGCGCTTCTCTTTCAGGTCCATCACCCCGCCGAGAGGATCATGGATCGTGTTGTCGCTGAGGTTGAGAGCAATCGCATTGAGGGTGAAATCGCGGCCGAGGATGTCCGCTTCCAGGTCCGGGCCGCGGAAGGCAGCAAAGTCCATCAGGCTGCAAGTCCCATCCTCGTTGGTCACGATGACGCGGCCGGTGTCGCGTTCGGGGTCGAGCGGGTAGAAGTCCGCTTTCGAGATAGTCCCGGTTCCAGCACGGGGCGAGATAGTCCCGGTTCCAGCACGGGACAGGGTATTGGCAACGCGCCGGGCGATTTTAATGGCGTCCCGCTCCAGGACAAAGTCCAGGTCATGGATCTGGCGGCCAAGTAGGGCGTCCCGCACAGCTCCGCCCACCAGGTACACGGTCAGGCCGTCTGGCAAAGCCGTACGGACGGAGTCCAAAATCTGGGGGAAAGTCAGCGGAAAATTGGTCGGCATAAAAATAATCTCGGGTGTTTCCTTGTAACGAGACTGAGCTGCGCGGCGGGCCTGTTCGGGTGTGCCACCCTGGGCGATGATCCGGCCGCGCAGACGGGCAACCCAGCGGCCAGCATATAATTTTTCATCTTCTCCCACCATTCTCCCTCCTTGTTGGATCAAGGCGTTTTCTTGTACTTCTTCATGTCAGCCGAGGCGATGAAGCGCAGGTGACGGTAGTGTTCGTCAATATCGATCCCGTAGCCGAAAACGTATTTATCGGGTATGTCGAAGCCGACGTAGTCTACCTCCACCGGCACCTCGCGGCGGTATTTCTTATCGAGCAGCACGCAGACTTGCAGGCTCTTCGGCTCGCGCGTTTTGAGCATATGCAGAACATGCGCCAGCGTGCGCCCGCTGTCCACAATGTCTTCGACCAACAGCACGTTCAGGCCTTCAATGTTGGTCATCAGGTCGAGGTTGACTCGTACATTGCCGCTGGAGGCGTAATGCCCGACGCCGTAAGAGGAGAGCGACATGCAATCCAGGGTATGTGGGATGGTAAGATGACGGGTCAAGTCTGCGGTGAAGGTCAGCCCGCCGCGCAACAGACAGACGATCAGCAGCTCCTGACCAGCGTAAGCGCGGCTGATCTGCGCGCCGAGTTCAGCAACGCGCGTCTCGATGGCCTTTTCGTCTACAAGAACTTCGTCAATAAAATCATGGTAATCTTGCATGGCAACTCCCATCAGGCTGGCGGCTGGTATTTCTTAAGATCAACGACTGCGATGAAAGGCAAGTTGCGGTAGTAATCATCCAGGTCGAGACCGTAGCCAAAGACGAACTTGTTCGGGATTCTGAAGCCGCGGTAGTGGATTTGGACGGGTGTCTCGCGACGCCCTTCCTTATCCAGCAGAGTGCAGACTTTGAGACTGCGCGGCTGGCGGGTTTGCAGGAACTCCAGCACGTAGGCTATGGTATTGCCGCTATCCACGATGTCTTCGACCAGTATAACATCCTTACTGCGGATATCGGTTTTCAGGTCAAGCGAGAGACGGACGCTCCCGCCTGACTGGCGCGCTCCTGCACCGTAGGATGAAACTGCCATGAAGTCTAATTGATGCGGGACATTGATGTGCCGCATCAGGTCCACCAAAAAGACAATCCCGCCGCGCAGGATGCAGATGAGCAGCAGGTCTTTACCTTTATAGTCGCGGTTGATCTCCTCCGCCAGTTCTTTGATGCGGGTCTGGAGAGTCTGTTCGTCAATCAGAATTTCAGCAAGGAAATCCTTATAATCCTGCATATTCGCTCCTAGCGTGGGACTTCGCCCCCCTAACGGGGGACTTCGTGATGAGTGCGGCAGCGCGCTTCATACATCTCCGCCGCACCGACGATGACAACCGGGTCGTCGTACCGAGCCGGTTGTCCGTTGACCAGGCGCTGGGTCCGGCTGGCCGGTTCACCACAAACCATGCAGATGGCCTGGATTTTGTCCACGTGCTCGGCACGCGCCATCAACACCGGCATCGGACCGAAGGGTTCGCCGCGAAAGTCTGTATCCAGGCCCGCTACGATGACGCGGGTCTTCTTTGCAGCCAGTTCTTCAACAACCTGGATGATTTCGTCGTCGAAAAACTGAGCCTCATCAATGGCGACGACGGTGGCTTCCTTGTCCAGCCGCTGACGGATATCCGCTGCCTTTTCGACAGGGATGGCGGAAAAATCATTCCCGACATGGGAGGTAACTTTCTCGACAGCATACCGCACATCAATGGCAGGTTTGAAAACCTGCACATGCTGACGGGCAATCGTCGCCCGGCGCAGGCGGCGGATAAGCTCGTCGGTCTTGCCGCTGAACATCGAACCGCAAATAACTTCAACCGAACCGGGGTTATGTGGTGTCATAATCTCCTCATTTTCCCTAACATCCATCCCGGTATGCGGCAGGTGCAAGTGTGGCGTTCTACGCGTCTTGGCGGTTAATTCCCTTAATATCCAAAAACAATCAAACAGGCAGATGCACCTTGCATCTGCCTGTTAAGTTTACCTGATTATCGGCTTTCGACAAGCCCTACGAAGAGGGAGTTTCCACAGTTTCGGGAAGGTTATAGCCGAGAGCGCGCAGTTTCTTCTTCATGTCAATCAGCGACTTGCGGCCAAAGCCTTCGATTGCCAGCACGCTTTCTTCACCCTCGCCAAGTTTCGCCAGGAATTGACCAACTTCCTTGATGCCCGCCTTCTCCAACGCGGCGACGGGACGGGCGGCCAATTCCAGTTCCGCGATGGGGCGCTTGGGAGACACCTTGGACTCAGCGCGAATCTTCTTCTCTTCAACATAAGTCTGGCGGACCTGTAGCTTCTTATAGAAACGGTCCACCTGACCTTCAATGTCCGCCATACGGCCCTGCTCGCCGGTGAAAAACGGATGACAATTCGAGCAAGTTTCGACGCGGATTTCTTGCTTGGTCGAACCGGTTGTCCAGGTGGTGCCGCAAGAGGCGCAGGTCACTTTGGCATCCGGGTAGTAAGTCGGATGAATACCCTGTTTCATTTCAAGATCCTTTCGCCGGTTACTTTTCTTCCGCCGGCATCACGTTGACGCGCTTGCGCCCTTTGACGACATCGTAGACGACCAGCCCTTCGATCGTGGCGAAGATGGTATCGTCCTTGCCTACATCCACGTTCAGACCGGGCTTGATGTGTGTACCGCGCTGGCGCACGATAATGTTGCCAGAAAGAACATGCTCGCCGGCATATTTCTTCACGCCCAGGCGCTGGCCATTGGAGTCTCTTCCATTGCGGACTGAGCCGCCACCTTTTTTGTGTGCCATAAGAACCTCACTCTCTTGCTATTTCGCCGCAGGCTTCTTGGGAGCCGCTTTCCCCTTCACCCTTCGAGTACTTCGCGGGGATGATGTCGGTTCGGCTTTAGCGGCAGTCGTCTTCTTGGAAGACGATTTCGTCTTAGTCTTCGCGGGAGCCTTCGCTGCCGGTTTCTTCCCCTTCACCCTTCGGGTACTGCGCGGGGAGGATATCGCAGCCTTTGGTTCGGCCTTTACCGGCTTCTTCGCTTTCTCAGCCTTCGCCTTCGGAGCCGTTTCTTCGGCCTTGACTTCGACAGCCTTTTCCAGCTTGACAGGTTCCTTCTTCCCCTGCGGGGAGGATGTCACCAGTTCGGAACCGCCAATCTGCTCCACGAACAGACGGGTATAGTTCTGGCGGTGGCCAATCTTAACACGAATACGTTTCTTGGGGCTGTAGTTGAAGATAATCACCTTCGGCCCTTTGAAATGCTCGACCACCGTGGTCCATACCGGGTTATTCTTGACGAGGGGCGTGCCGACGGTGATGTTTTCCCCATCTGTCAGCAGCAGAACCTGTTCAAGCTTGACATTCGCGCCGGATTCGATCGGCAGGCGGTCCACTTCGATGGTACCACCTTCGACGGCCCGAAATTGCTTGCCGCCGCTTTCCACAATTGCGTACTTCATCTTTTACTCCTGGTCTTCGCTTCACCACTGTCCCTGCGGTACGGGTTCGGATCCTGAACCTGTTTCGGTCTTCAGAACAAGCCCCTACGCCGGTCAGCGGGGAAGCCGGGATACAAACTGACGCCCCAGCAACCTGCCGGGGCAGAACCGGACAATATTATACATGCGAGGCGCAACCATGTCAACGGCTGTGTCAACCAATGTTATTCAAACTTGAAAAGTGAACCGTTTTGCGTGATAGAGTTTTGTCCAAAAGAGGACAGAAAAATGACACGGTTACACAAACGGATCAGCGCTGAGCAAGTGAAGGTTTTGCTGAAGAGGTACGAACAGGGTACTCTCACTCGGATAGAAATACAAGAAATGTTGGAAGTAGGGAAGACACGCTTCTTTGCTGTACTTGTTTCCGAAAAACTTCTCTCGCCTCCAGGCGAATACATCATTGGGTGTCTGGCGTTGACCAGCACGGATAGAAGCTTGTTGGAGGGAGACTCCCCCAACGCTTCATAAGCTGCCAGATTGTCTTGGGAAAAGTACACCATCTGAAAGAAAATTGCTTTGAAGTAGTTTTGTGTCGGTTTGCCAATTTGATATTTTTCTTAAGAACAACTTCTCGCAGGCCGCTCTCAGAATGCGCCTATCGAGAAACCTATTGACAAAACCACAATCATAGAAGCATTTCGCGAGGAAAGGGGCAACGACCCCCACCGACCTGCGGGCTCATGGAGGAATGGAAGCCGGGGGCAGGTCCTCCAAAGACCGGGGACATGATGATGAGCGGTGGAGCCGCTGTCCGCGCGGAGCGCAGTGGAGGCCGGGGAAACTTCGGTGAGTTCCATGGGACTTGATTTACAGCAGAAATTAAGTTCATAGTAGGAGATTTTTCTTTCATTGGACATAAACCATAATGAAATTCTTAAAGAAGCTCATCCAAGAGATCCATCATCTCCTGGTCCCCGCCTGCCGGAGGGGTCCAATCCACCTGAACTACTTCCACCCCCTGCTGTTCCAGGCTTGTACCAAATGATTTCAAGCCAATATTAACCGCAATAACCGGTCCTGATAATAGTTTGTTCTCTGATGTTTCCATTTCGACCTCTATCTCTGTCCCAGTAATTGGCAAAGGGCAGTAGACGCAAGCGCATTGCTGCGAAAAACCATTGCATCTGCCTCCTGGAGCAGTTTCATTTGAAGACCCAAAACTTGCGGATCACCTTCCGTCCCACAGACCGAGGCCACCACGGTCAGGGAGCCCCCTCGCTGTTTTGATAACCGTTTGGCTTCCAGGATCGCATCCAGCAGTTCCCCGACTGGGTCCATGGAAGCGTTATACCCGAGGATAAAATCCAGGTAGAGCACTGCCACCTGGGGATCATGGCTCTCTGCCAGGATTCGGTGCCGGCGCATGGTTCCATCGATCATCGGGTGCGGTCTTCCCACCATGTAGAATTCCTCCCCCATGTCCACCAGGGTGTGCTCGCTGCTTCGATCCGGATGTTCAAGCCGGTTCTTCGCTTCGATCGGGCTGTTGGAATGTACAGTAAAGCCCGCTTCGCCCAGGATCTGTTGGGATTGGTAGCAGAAGGTTCCCCCCGCCAGAATGCCGCGCAGATATTTCTGTTCCGGCGACCAGCCCTTCTTTTCCTCATGAATTATTGCCAGCATTTCAGGGCTCAGGCCTCCAGACGGTACGGCTGGCTGTCCAATGGAAAGTCCCACGGTGAGTCGGGCAGCCTCATCGATGGTGCGGGCCGGCTGGAAATTTGGCTTTCCGCTCACTGATTCCGGCTCGACCCCCAGGATGCAGCCCACCACCGGTTTTTTGCAGGTTTTAATTCTCTCGAGAAGGGCCGCCAGGGTGCTTGCTTCCGGTGGCTTGGATATGATCACGATCACACTCGTCTGTTGATCCGCCTCCAACGCATCCAGGGCTGCCAGGGTCGTTAACCCTTTGATCTTCTCGGAAAGGTCGTGGCTGCCAGTCCCGATGGCATGGGAAATTCCGGATCCGGCATTGTGAACCTGGCTGGTGAATTCCTGCAACCCGGTTCCGGCTCCTCCAATGACCCCGATCGGACCTCGCCGTATAGCGTTGGCGAATCCAATCCCCACTCCGCCGATCAGGCTGGTTCCGCAGTCCGGCCCCATCACGAGCAATCCTCGCTGTGTGGCGAATTTCTTCAACTCCAATTCATCTTCGATGGAAACATTGTCACTGAAGAGGAAAACGTTCAAGCCAGCTTCCAGTGCCTTCTTTGCCTCCCGGTTAGCGTACTCCCCGGGGACAGAAATCACTGCCAGGTTGGCATTGGGTTTTTGGGACAGGCCATCTTCGAGCGTTCTAACGTTCAGGGAGAGGGTGTTTTCCTGAATTGCCTCCAACCACTCGTCCAGTCGCCCGAGAACATTTTCCACGATGGCGGAAGTTTCAGCGATGACCGCCACGATTAAATCGTTGGGCTGGGCAGCTTCGATCTGGTTGTCATGGATGCCAATGTCCAGTAAGAGTTGTTTATTCGTCGGGCTGCCCATCAGCACTGCAGTCTGCTGGACACCCTTGACTTCTGAGATGCGCCGGTTGACGCTCATCAGGAAGACCGAATCATAATACTGGTTCTTACGGATCACAAAACTAGATGCCATAGGGAATCCTCTATTCTTCTATAATCATTTGCCAACATCGTATTTCCTGCCGAACGCGATCAAGGCTTTCTTGAAGCATTCCAGGGGAGCGCGCACCATGCCAGCGCCGATCTTCGGATAGCCCGGGTCTTTGTGGGCGATCGCAGTGTCGATAATGGGGGTGATCCCCGTTTGCACAACTTTGCGGATGTCGATCCCGATCGAGGTCCCGGCAAAGCCAAGGGCGGGCAAACGATATGTCGGGTGAGTGGAAACCGTGATTTTTCTCATTTCCCTGGAATATGCCAGGGCTTCTTCCGGAGTACCGCCGACCAGGCTGAGGATTCCGGGCGCTCCACCAATGGTAAACGCACCCCATCCCACCGTCTCGGTGATGGCTGAATCACCCATATCCAGACCGGCCACGTCGGCAGTGTAACCAGGCAGGTAAAGGCCATCCACCTTGGGGGCGGGAGCGGTGAACCATTCCTCCCCCAAACCACTTACGCGCAGGCCGAATTCAGTCCCATTTCGGCACATGGCAGTGACGACTGTGCTGTACTCGATCCCCATCGCAGGATCGGCGATCGCTTTGCCACAGGCCATGGCAATGCCCAGGAAGATGAGCTCATGGTTGGTGACATACTTCAGCGTCCAGAGCATTTTATCTTTCGGCAGTTCGGTCTGAGCCATCGCCACCGCCATGGCATTCGCGAACAGGCTGGAGGCTGCGGTATGACGGTTATGAAGTTCATCTCCCATCTGAAGCGCCTTGGTGATGATCGGCTTCAGTTCCAAGCTCCCTATCGTATGGAGTGCCTGGCGCAGGGTGGGCGCCCAGACATCCCGCCACATACGCAACCCCTGCAGGGCCTGTTCGCTGTAATCCCCAAACTGCTGGTTACCCTCGACCTGGCGGCAGTAGGCCCGGTTTCCAAAGGCTCTATTTTCCACCACCCAGACAGGTGCGGATGGAGAGATTGTACCGGCCATCGGACCAACTGTCTGGTGTTGATGGTTGGGCTCCAGGCGGATCTTGCCTTGATCCAGAATGGCGGTCGCTGCCTCAACGGACTTGGCCCAGCCCTCATAGAGTACCTGCCCAATGATGGCACCGCGCTGGGCTCCGCACATCTTCTGCCATTCGATGGGCGGGCCGGAGTGCGTGATCATTTTCCCTTCCATGCCCGGGATCACCTCCCCCGCCGGGGCAATATCCACCAGAACCGGATCACCAATGTTCAGGCGATGTGCAGCCTCTTCGTTGGCTTTTTCGATCTTCTGTTTTATATCCATG
>JAPLGV010000326.1 GCA_026389975.1 Chloroflexota bacterium | reverse complement strand
GTGATTTCCTCCAGCCCGGCAAGCATGCGCAGGGCGGTCGTCTTCCCGCAGCCCGAAGGGCCGACGAAGACCAGGAATTCTTTGTCTTCAATTTGCAGGTTCAGGTCGTTTACTGCCATGACATTGCCGAATTCCTTTGTAATGTGATCGTACGTAACACTAGCCATATCAGTCTCCTTTTCGTATGAGTATAGTGACTCAATTATAGCGCAAAAAATTAAAAAGGGGTACAGATTTACATAAGAAGCAGTAAAATGGACACATGACCGACGATGTGACCCCCATCCGCCAGCAATACCTTGAAATCAAACGCCAGTACCCCAATGCCATCCTGTTCTTCCGGCTCGGCGATTTCTACGAGACCTTTGACCAGGATGCCGAAACCGCCGCCCGCGAACTGGACATTGTTCTCACCTCCCGCCCCATCGGCAAAGGGTTGCGCGCCCCACTGGCTGGTATTCCATACCACGCCGTTGAGAACTACCTCGCCCGGTTGATCGAAAAAGGCTACCACGTCGCCATCTGCGAGCAGGTCGGCGACCAGCCCACCAAAGGCATTTTCCCGCGCCGGGTTGTGCGCGTGGTTACACCGGGGACAATCGTCGAACCCGGTCTCCTGCCTGGCGACGCGAACAACTACCTCGCTTCAATCGTGATAGATGACGGACGCGCCGGGATCGCCTATGTCGATATCACCACCGGCGAATTCGCTGTCACCGAACTCGATGTGGCCTCGGACCCTTCGGCTGGTGCCTCAGGGCAGATCTGGGCGCCCCTCCGCGCCGAACTGACCCGTCTCCGCCCCGCAGAAATCATCCACCCCGACAATCTCATTATCCCAAATGGTATTTCCAGCCACCTGACGGCCTGGCCTGCCTGGCGCTTTGAGCCGGGTAAAAGCCAGGAAACATTGCTCGCTCATTTTGAAGCCTCCACCTTGGATGGTTTTGGATTAAAGAATCTGCCGCTCGCTATCCGCGCGGCAGGCGGCATTATCCAATACCTGAAAGAAACCGAGGGGGCAGCCCTGCCTCTCCTGGCCAGTCTGCGCGTTTACAGTCTGGGCGAATTCATGACGCTCGATGCCGCAACCCGCCGTAACCTGGAATTGACCGAAACCCTGCATGGCGGGACCAAAGGCTCGTTGCTTGGCGTGCTCGACCTCACCGTCACACCCATGGGCAGACGGCTGATGGGCCAGTGGGTAAGCCAGCCATTGCTCGACGTGAACCGTATCAGGGCGCGCCAGGATGGCGTCGAGTTCTTCTTTTCCCGCTCGATGCTGCGCGCTGAGTTGCGTTCCGCTCTCAAGCCATTGGCCGACCTGGAACGCCTGGTCAACCGCATCCTTTCCGGTCATGCACAGCCGCGCGACCTGGTGGCCATGCGAGAAACATTGATCCGCCTGCCGGCCATTTTGCAGTTGTTCACTACCGAAAACGCTTCTTCAACGTTACCTCTAAATTCATTAAATTCCTGCGCTGACGAATTAACCTTGCTACAATCTGCCATTGACGATGACCCGCCCGCAACACTTCAAAATACCGGCATTATCCGTTCCGGCTATTCCGCCGAGTTGGACGGTGTCATCGAGGCGTCCCGTCACGCCCGCGAGTGGATCAACAACCTGGAGGCGGTTGAGCGTCAGCGTACCAGAATCAAGACCCTCAAAGTCGGTTACAACAAAGTTTTCGGATATTACATTGAGATCTCGCAGGGACAGGTTGCCAACGCCCCATCCGATTACATCCGCAAGCAGACACTTGTCAACGCCGAACGCTACATCACGCCGGAGATGAAAGAGTACGAGACACTTGTCCTGAACGCCGAGGACCGCATCCGTGAGATCGAACAGCGTTTTTTTCGTGAAGTCTGTGCGACCCTGGCAAAGTCCGCCAGCCGCTTGCTCGACACCGCGCGCACCCTGGCTGAATTGGACGTTCACTCAGCCCTGGCCGAGTCCGCCGCGCTGGGTGGTTATGTCCGGCCCGAGGTCCGGGACGATGACGTGCTGGAAATCCACGAAGGCCGTCACCCGGTCGTCGAAACAAGTCTGCATGGTGAACGGTACGTCCCCAACGACGTTATCTTCGAAAAGGGTGAGATCGTCCGGGTTATCACCGGGCCGAACATGTCTGGAAAATCCACTTATCTGCGCCAGGCTGCGCTGATAGTGCTGATGGCGCAGATGGGTTCGTTCGTCCCGGCCGCCTCGGCCAGGGTTGGGTTGGTAGACCGTATCTTCACTCGCATCGGCGCCCAGGATGAAATCCATGCCGGGCAATCCACGTTTATGGTGGAGATGATCGAAGCAGCCAACATCCTGCATCATGCAACCCAAAGGTCGCTGCTCATTCTGGATGAAATCGGGCGCGGCACGAGCACTTATGACGGAGTCTCGATTGCCTGGTCAGTAGTCGAGTACATCCACAATCACCCGTCCCTGCGCGCCAAAACACTTTTCGCCACCCATTACCACGAACTGGCTCAACTCGCGGACCTGCTGCCGGGTGTGCGCAATTACAATGTTGCCGTTACCGAAGCGGACGGGACAGTGGTCTTCCTACACAAAATTATCCCGGGTGGCGCGGACCGTTCGTACGGCATCCACGTGGCACAATTGGCGGGTCTGCCCCGCCCCGTGATTCAGCGGGCGACAGAAATCATGGCGGAACTGGAAAAGTCATCTGGACAGGTAATCCGCATCAATCCACACGCGGCCCAACAAGCGGCGCTCTTCCCAGAAACCAATCCTCTGATGGATGAACTTAATGGTCTGGATGTCAATTCGCTCTCGCCCATCGAGGCCCTGAACAAGCTATTCGAATGGCAGAGGCGCTATTTTGGGAAAAAAGAACAATAAGTTTGACGTAGGGAAAATAAAAAACAAACCTCCCGCTACACGAATGCGGGAGGTTTGTTTTTGTAACTTGTTGGGCTATACAGTTTCTTTTTTGAAAGTGGGCATCGGGGCCTTCGACCGGGAAATTGCCCAGATGGTTGCAGCCAGTAGAACCACAGCAATGACGACAACGACAAAATTGATTGAACCATCTGCATTCTGTATCGGGTATTTAACGATTATCGGAGCAGCCAGCAGACTGACCAGGTTCGCCACCTTGATCATCGGGTTGAGAGCCGGGCCAGCAGTATCCTTCATCGGGTCACCGACAGTATCGCCCACTACCCCTGCCTTATGCCGCTCGGAGCCTTTGCCCGTATTTTGAGCCAAGCTGCGCGGTTCATCTTCAATAGACTTCTTGGCATTATCCCAGGCGCCACCAGCATTGGACATAAACACCGCCAGCAATTGACCGGAGAGGATGATACCAGCCAGGAAGCCGCCCAGGGCCTCCACTTGCAGTACCAGGCCAATCACCAACGGCATAAGCACCGAGATGGTCGCCAGCGGAATGAGTTCCTTCTGCGCCGAAGCAGTGGAGATGCCAATCACTTCCGCATAATCGGGTTGTTTGGTGCCTTCCATGATGCCCG
Source organism: Chloroflexota bacterium (assembly GCA_026389975.1). Taxonomy (GTDB): domain Bacteria; phylum Chloroflexota; class Anaerolineae; order Anaerolineales; family Villigracilaceae; genus UBA877. The sequence continues at coordinate 10,651 of JAPLGV010000326.1, read as the reverse complement.
GGATCTTGAATTGGCGCCGGACCTCTTCCACAATCTTGCCTGCGGCGCGGCTGACAGCCCGTATGGAAAGCGAGGAGAACAACCAGGGTAACGCACCGCCAAGGAGCAGTCCTATGAACACCTTGGTATCAGAGAGACGGATGGATTCCATCACGGCTTGTCCCAATTGCGCCTGCACGCGGGACACATCCGCAATATATGCACCAAACAAGCTGACCGCCGCTATCACAGCGGACGCAATGGCAACGCCCTTGGTGATGGCTTTGGTGGTATTGCCTACAGCATCCAGGTCAGCCATGATCTGGCGAGCCGCCTTGGTCTCTTCATCCTCCATACCATGCCAGGCCATCTCGCCTATGCCATTGGCATTATCTGAGATAGGACCATAAGAGTCCATGGCCACATTATTGCCAGTGTGACTCAACATACCGATACCGATCATGGCAACCGCGTACAACACATACCTCGCGCCGTCACCGTTGTAGAGCAATAGACCGATGATAAAGCTGATCGCAATTACAACCACCGCCCATACGCTTGATTCCATCCCAACCGACAGGCCAGACAGAATGGTGGTCGCAGGACCGGTGTCGGTGGACTTAACAATCTCTTTGACGGGCGCCTTCTTGGTGGAAGTGAAATACGAAGTCAGCGGGTTGAATGCCACGGCCAAACCAACGCCGACGGCGGTCAATGCGGCCAGACGCCAATCATGAGCGTAGAAGTACGCCAAAAAGATGGAGAGGGTAACGGTAAAGATACTGGATACCTCGTATGAGCGGAACATGGACTCTTCCGCGTCATGTGCACGTAGGAACTTGAGCGGAAATTTCTCCCAAATGGGTACCGTGAAAGTACCTAGCATTGAACTAATCACGCCTATGGCGCGAATGATCAACGGGTAGACAATCCACTTCAATTCGCCCGTAAGGGCAACCAGTGCCAGGCCAAGGATCAGGCCGGAGACGATCGTGGTCTCGTATGATTCGAAAATATCCGCGGCCATACCAGCGCAGTCTCCCACATTATCGCCAACCAGGTCTGCAATCACGGCGGCATTGCGCGGGTCATCTTCGGGAATATCTTTCTCGACCTTGCCAACCAAATCCGCGCCCACGTCGGCGGCTTTCGTAAAAATACCGCCGCCCACGCGCATGAATAATGCCAAGAGCGTTCCGCCAAAGCCAAAGCCCAACAGTGCGTCTGGCGCCGCCTTTCCAAAGACAATGAATATCAGCGTTCCGCCGAACAAGCCAAGGCCATCGGTGAGCATACCGGTGATCGTACCGGCATAGTATGCAATCGAGAGGGCTTCATTAAATCCCCGGCGGGAGGCTGCCGCGACACGGATATTGGCTTGCACGGCCATACGCATTCCCAACTGACCGACCATCAAAGAGAAGGACGCACCCATGATAAAGGCAATCGTACGGCCAACGGCAATGATCAGTTTAATGCCCTGGTCACCAAAAGCTTTGAATTCTTCTTGGGCCTCCAGGCTGGGCGGGACGACGTACACACTAAAGAACATTACCAACGTTAGAATGCCGATAAGAGGCAGGATGGTACGCAGTTGGCGCCCCAGATACGCATTGGCGCCAATACGAATCGCGTTCCACACTTCCTGCATCTTGGCCGTGCCTTTATCCTTCTTGAGCACGATGCCACGTAACCACCAGGCATATGCCAGGCTAATAAACGCAGCCACAAGAACGAAAACAACGGCAACCTGCTCAAAATTATTAAGTCCATGACGGCTACCAAGCCAAAGAATGTCCATGTATCCTCTCCAATCCAATTAGAATCAAGGAGACATTAGATTTCCTGTCTCCATGTCGCCCTATTCTATCTAACATAATTTATTTAGTCAATTCATCCAGCTCCTCTATTTGTTGCCCCTTCACCAAGGCGATTTCCAGAGAACCAGGCAATCAACATAAGCTCCATAACAGATTAGGGTTTGATTAGAAAAAATAAAACCACTTGACTTTGCCTCACCTTTAATTGTATAGTACTAAACGATTGAGTGATGCCACCCCGGCACCGCTGCCATCTGGCTGCTGTGCCGTTTATTTCGCCCGCAATCAATCTCATTTCTTTCAAGGAGAACCTATGATCCGCGCTACTGGTCTCACTAAGGATTTCGGCTCACGAAGGGCAATTGAAAACCTGACCTTCGAGGCCAAACAGGGTGAGGTCGTCGGTTTTCTCGGTCCAAATGGCGCCGGGAAAACTACAACGATGCGCATCCTGACCGGGTATATGCCCCCGACCTACGGGACAGCCCAAGTTGCTGGTTTTGATGTAATCAGCGAGTCGCTCGAAGTACGTCGTCGCGTCGGCTACCTGCCCGAAACGGTTCCGCTCTACCCCGAAATGACCGTTTACGAATACCTGAAATTCATGGCCGACTTGCGTCACCTGCCAAACGGCGATGATATGGTAGACGCTGCGCTGGATTTGGTCCAGATGGAAAAGCGTGCCGACGGGTACATTTCGAATCTATCGAAGGGTATGCGCCAACGGGTGGGACTGGCTCAGGCCCTGCTGCACAGGCCCGAGGTTCTGATCCTGGACGAACCGACCATCGGTCTCGACCCGGCGCAGGTAGTGGAATTCCGCAATACCGTCCGCGATGTTGGTAAAGAGCGCACAGTCCTTCTCTCAACCCATATTCTTTCTGAGGCCCAGCAGCTTTGCGACCGCGTCTTGATCATCAATAAAGGTTGTATCGTTGCCGAGGATACGCCCGAGAACCTGCAATCCCGCTTGGTCGGCGCAGAGCAAGTGGTTCTGCGTGTCAAGGGCGAGGCTGACGACTTGCTCCCCATCATTGCAAAGATTGATGGCGTACAAAACGCCAAACTCCAGCCGAATGGCACGCTGGAGTTCCAGTTCGCACCTGGCGCAGATATTCGCCCGGCCGTCGCCAGAGCGACTATTAAGGCCGGTTACGACCTGCTCGAGTTCCATCCAGTTGGGTTGAGTCTAGAAGAAATATTCCTGCAACTTACGCAGGATAATGCCAGGAAAGAGAGGTAAGCCATGCGCAATATTTGGACAATTGCCCGCCGTGAATATCGGCATTATTTCACCAGTCCGATTGCTTATATTGCAGCGCTTTTGACGCTGTTGACGGTTGGTATCTACTTCGTCGTAATCATCTACTACATGACGAATCAGTCGTACTACAGCAACACAGCGCCCGGCATCAATATTGTCATTGGTCCTCTGGCAACCGTCTTTATGTTCGCGGCTCCGGCTTTGACCATGCGTCTGTTGGCTGACGAACAACGCATGGGAACGCTCGAACTCCTTCTAACTATGCCCATCAAGGACGGGGAATTGGTAGTAGGAAAATGGCTCGGTGCTTTTCTATTTATGCTGACCATCATCGTAATAACACTGGTTTACCCGATTGTCCTCAACAAACTGACCAATCCGGGCATTGACCAGGGCGTCATGGTGTCAGGTTACATAGCCATAATCCTGCTGACCGCGGTTTTCCTTGCAATCGGAACGGCCATGTCCTCGTTTTTCAACAACCAGTTTGCAGCGTTCTTCGCAACACTGGCGGTGCTCATCGTTTTCTGGTGGCTCATACGTCTGCCGACCTATATCGTCCAGAACGATTCCCTCAACAATATTCTCAACTATCTGGATTTAAACGGTCGCTTCAATTCCATGCTCGCCGGCACAATGTCACTCTCTGACATTATCTATCCGATCAGCCTGACCGCCCTGGGTTTGTTTTTAAGTGCGGCCGCCGTTGAAATAAGAAGGTGGAGATAATGGCTAAGACAAAGAACTCCCAAAAGAAAAACAGCCCGAAGAAGTTCGCAATCATCGGGTTGTGGGTATTTGGTATCGCATTGTTGGCAACCATCCTCTTGTTGGTCGTTAAGCTGCTCGCGGTTGCCAAAATCTATACACTTCCCAATGCCCAGGTGTTTAATTGGGCACTGGGGATTTCTGCCGCGCTGATCGTTCTGGGTGTGGCTTTCTTTGCCCTGCTTGATCCGCAACGTGTGCGCGAACTTCTCACCGGAAGACAGGCGCGTTATGGAAGTAATGCCGCCATCATGTTGCTGGCGTTTGTCGGTATCCTTCTCGTCGTAAACATTCTGGTCCTCCAAAATCCGGGAAAGCCTATGGACTTTACCGAAGACAAGCAGAATAGTCTGGCCGCCGAAACGCTGGATACCCTGAAAGCCTTACCCGCATCGGTCCAGGCTACAGCTTTCTACACATCCCAAACGCCCAGCGACACTGCACAGAAGTTGCTCGAGAATTACAAGAAGCAATCGAACGGTAAGTTCGACTACGTGTTCATTGACCCAGACCAGACCCCTCTCTTAGCCCGACAGGCCGGTATTACTGGCGACGGAAAAATCTATCTTCAAATGGGAGACCAGCACGAAATTGTCTCCTATGCGTCCGAACAGGACATCACCTCTGCCCTGGTCCGTCTGATGAATCCCGGGCAACGAACCATTTACTTCCTGACCGGCCACGGCGAACGTGACATCCAGAACGCGGGCGATACAGCCTATACGACCGGCAAGTCTGCACTCGAGGCCAAGAACTACACCGTCCAGTCTCTGAACCTGATCGCCCAGAATCAAATTCCGGACAATGCCACTGCCATCGTCATCGCCGGGCCAACTCAACCGATCTCCGCCGCCGAACAGGTTTTACTGCAAGATTATGTTTCAAAGGGTGGCGCACTGGTTGTTATGGAAGAGCCTGCCCCACTGACACAATTCGGCAACTCTCCCGACCCTCTGGCGGCCTATCTTGCAGCGAACTGGGGTATCGCATTCGATAACGATATCGTCATAGATACGAATACAAGTCAACCAGTTTATGCCGTAGCCGCAACGTACGGCAACCACCCTATTACCGAAAAGCTGCAAGGGCTGGTTTCGTTCTATCCGACTGCGCGCAGTCTTTCCATTGCATCCAATATGCCCAACCAGCCTACAGCTTTGGTCGCCACAATTAATTCCGCTTGGGGCGAGACTGACTTTGCATCCATGCAGGCGAACGGGCAAGTTGTCTTCGACCAGGGAGTGGATGTCCCCGGCCCGCTCACGCTGGCAGTCGCTGCCGAAGACACTACTGCAGGTAGCCACGTGGTCGTGTTCGGCGATGCCGACTTCGCTTCGAACGTCTTCTTCAACCAATACGCCAACGGCGATATATTCATCAATGCGATTGACTGGGCAGCTGGACAGGAACAATTAATCAACCTGAAGACGCCATCGGCCATTAGCCGCACTCTGGCTCTCCCAAGCAGTCTTTGGCTGTTGATTATGGCCATATCATTCCTGTGCATCCTTCCCGGTCTGGTAATCGCAGGCGGAGTCATTTCCTGGTTGATCCGGCGCTCCAGAGGCTAACCTTATGATCAAACGTCCTACATGGATTCTGCTGGTCATCCTGGTACTGGTTATTGTTGCATATTTCGTGATCAAAAGCCGCCTCTCAGTAACTTCAACACAGCCAACGCCGACTGCGCTTGGCAATAATTTCCTCATAACCCAGGCAGATGGCACGCTGCAAAGCCTCCGCATCTATGACAAGCAAAACCGCATCGTTCAGATGCAACGCGACACCAGTGGGACGTGGATTCTCACGCTGCCAACGCCCGGAGCCGCGGACCAATCTCTGGCAGGGGCCGCCGAGACCCAGATTGGTGCGCTGCGCATCGTGACGACCCTGGATAATCAACTCAACCTGATAGATGCCGGGCTGGATTCTCCATCTTACACCCTCGAGCTTACTTTTGTCAGCGGCTTACAACATGTTATCCAGGTTGGGACGCTGACCCCCACCAATAGCGGATACTACGTCCGCGACGACGCAGGGAACCTTTATGTTGTCAGCCAGCCAGGGATCGATGCATTGCTGAACCTGCTGACTGCTCCACCCTTCGCCTCCACCGAGACACCGGCCCCGACCATCGAAGAGACGGCCACACCCACCCTTGAGCTGGCTACACCTACACCCTAACTACAGGGTACAACGTAAACATCTGAACCATAGTCCCATGAACTTCAAGCAATTTGGCAATAGTAGGTCCAGAGATTTATGGAACCAGCAGTAAAATCGGAGTGCGTCGCATCCTGCCACATAGTGTTTAAAGAGCACCAGGGATGCGACGCATTCACCACCCCGACACCTTAGCAAGGGGTATTGCATTTTGGTCAGAAAAAGAGTATTCTGATTGAAGAATAGTTTGGTAAGGAAGTGTAATGGGAAACCCTTTATTGCTTGAAGAAGACGAAGAATATTCTGCCATTGCCCGACTGATTGAACTGGGTCGGCAGAAATCTTATGTCACCATTGACGACATCCTGCATTTTTTCCCGGAAGCCGAACAGGATGTTGAAAAGTTGGAAGAAGCCTTCGCGGCTCTGCTGAGCGCGGGGATTGCCTTTGTGGAAGATACACCTACCGGTGAACCAGCGGAAGACGAATTAATTGCAGCGGAGAAACCCGAGGCTGAGGCAGAGCCGGAATTATCGCTTGACGATTACCTAGCCAACATTGACACTGACGATACCATCGGGCTGTACCTCAAAGAAGTCAGTCGTGTCCCGCTGCTCACCGCCACAGAAGAAGTCGATCTCGCCCAACGTATCGAGCGCGGCCGAATGGCCCGTGAAGAACTGGCACGTGGCAACGTCAGTGCGCGCCGCCGGATCGAACTTCGCAAACTCATCGAGGATGGCTGGGCCGCCCGCGAGCATTTGATCACCGCCAACTCGCGTCTTGTTATCAGCGTTGCCAAGAAGTATATGGGACGCGGCGTACCCTTCCTCGATTTAATTCAGGAAGGCAACATCGGCCTGATCCGCGCCACCAAAAAATTCGATTATCGCCGCGGCCACAAGTTCAGCACCTATGCCACATGGTGGATCCGCCAGGCCGTCACGCGCGCCATTGCCGACCAGGGTCGCACCATTCGCGTCCCCGTCCATATGGGTGACCAGATCAACAAACTGCTACGCGTCCAGCACCAATTGACCCAGCGGCTGGGACGTGAACCGTCGGTGGAAGAACTGGCCACCGCCCTGGAAGTGCCACCCAAAAAGATTGAGAATATGATCCAGGTTGCGCGGCGTCCTCTCTCACTGGAGACGCCAACCGACGATGAAGAGGACTCTGTCCTCGGCGATTTCATTGAAGACGATGAAGCCGCTCCCCCTGACGACACCGCAACCTACAATCTGCTCCGCGAACACCTGACCGAGGTGCTGAATGGGCTTCCGCCGCGCGAGGTACGCATCCTGCAATTGCGTTACGGCCTCCTGGACGGACAGGCCTACACACTGGAGGAAGTCGGGCGCAAGATGGGAGTCACGCGCGAACGTGTCCGTCAAATCGAGGCCCAAGCTTTGAGTCGCCTGCGGCACCCATCCATCCGCCGCAAACTGCGCGACTACCTCGGCGAATAAATTTACCCCAACTCCAAACAGGGGCAGATGATTATCTGCCCCTGTTCATGTTAAAATGATAACCATGCGCCTGACGATACGCCAAGTGTTCTTCATCCTCCTATTCCTCGGTCTGTTCCTGATGACCCTGCGCCCGATTGCCGACCCGGACTTCTGGTGGCACCTGCGGACAGGCCAACTCATCGTTCAGACCCATGCCATCCCCCACACCGACCCTTTTTCCTTCACCAGCAGTGGCAAGCCGTGGGTTGCCCACGAATGGCTGTCTGAGTTACTTATGTACGGGCTCTACCGACTCGGTAGTTACGGTCTGCTCATCTTCGTCTTTTCGCTGATTATCACCGGGACATTCTTGCTCGCCTACCTGCGCAGCCCCCAAGAGTCATTGCCGTACGTAGCCGGGTTTACGCTCCTTCTAGGAGCCATCGCGACTGCACCCACCTGGGGGGCGCGTCCGCAAATGATTTCCCTTTTCATCTCCAGCCTGTTCTTATATCTGCTCGACCGCTACCGAAAAGAAGGAAAACTCCAATTTCTAATCCCGTTGCCACTGATTACGCTGGCATGGGTCAATCTGCATGCCGGGTATTTTCTGGGTCTTGCCATCATGGCAATTTATATTGCCGGTGATCTGATTGACCTGCTCAAGGCCGACCTCCAGAAAACTGAAAGCCCTGACGCGCCGACACTTAAGTCCATTTTGATCCAGTGCGCTGTTCTTGGCGTCAGCATTCTGGCAACGCTTGCCAACCCTAATGGCCTTCACATTCTGCTTTACCCATTCCAAACGTTGACCAGCCAGGCCATGCAGCAATTCATCCAGGAATGGTTCTCGCCGGACTTTCACAAGATGGAATGGCAGCCGCTGGCATGGTTCATCCTGGCAATTATCGGCGCGGGAATGCTTGGGAAGAAGCCCATCTCGCCAACCAAAATCCTGCTGACGCTGTTCTTCGGTTATGCCGGCTTGCGTTCGATGCGACATGTCCCACTCTTCGCGATCGTGACCATCCCGATCCTGTCGGAACAGATCGGCTCTCTGGTGAGAATCCGGTCCGAGGTCAAGACGCCGAGCCGGCTGCAGAAGTGGATAGCCCCCATCCTGCTGGTCTGTATTGTGCTGGTTGTCGGTCTACGCTTCGTACAGGTTGTTCAGGGACAGTCAAAATCGGAAGCAGAAACCTTCCCCAAAGCCGCCGTGGACTGGATTGCAGAGAATCAGCCCGAAGGAAACCTTTTCAATTCGTATGCCTGGGGCGGATACATCATCTGGCGGCTATATCCACAGTATCCGGTGTACATTGACGGCCGCGCCGATGTTTATGGGGACAAGTTCATTTACGCTTACACGGATGTCTACCGCGCCCGGCCTGGCTGGGAGCAGGCGCTTGACACACAGGCAGTGCGCCTGGTGCTGGTGGAACCGGAATCGGGGTTGGCAAGCGCGCTGCGGCAGTCCTCCGGCTGGGAAATCGTATACGAAGACCAGATAAGCGAAGTCTTTGATAGAAAGTAAGTTGATCGTGCTTGTTAAACAAAACAGGCGACAACTTAAATGGCCGCCCGTTTTTTGTTCGAATTGGATTTTCGATTAGAGCGATTTAATCGCAGCCAGAACCTCTGCGCTGTGCTCTGCAGGTTTAACATTTTCAAACACCCTGGCTATTCTACCGTTGGCATCAACCAGGAAAGTCGTACGCAGAACGCCCTCATACTCACGCCCCATGAATTTCTTCGGCCCCCATACACCATATTGGTTGCAGACTTTATGCTCATCGTCAGCCAGCAACGGGAACTGAAGAGTGAATTTCTCCTTGAATTTGGCATGTGATTTCGGGTCGTCCGGGCTGACGCCCAGAATGACCACATCCGCATTTACGTAGGCGCTGTAGTCGTCACGGAAATTACAGGCCTCTGTCGTGCAGCCGGGCGTGTCATCTTTCGGGTAAAAATACAACACAACCGGTCTACCCCGAAAATCAGACAGCCGACGGGTGGTATTGTTCTCATCTGACAAAGCAAAATCCGGTGCTTGAATCCCTGAGGGGATAGGCATAGCAATCTCCTGAAATATTAGGATATTATTCATCCTATTATACAGAAAAATGCAGCGGTTGACTAGTGTACCGCCGCATTTAATACAGAACTCTAACATCAGGCCGGCTAGATTATTCCGACTTTCTTCAAAGCCTTTTCCAGAATATCCGCCATGACAGGTTTAATGATCACCGCATTGGCGCCTTCATCCATGGCGCGCTTGGATGTCTGCGGTTGATCATCAGATGTGCCGATGATCACCGGCACTTTGGCGAGACGTGGTTCTCGCCACAGGTAGGCCAGCACTTAAAAACCATCTGCACCTGGCATAGTGATATCCTAAAACACAATTGCCGGGGTATCACCACTCAAAATGGCCATTGGCAAACTTGAACTTAAAGCCGGGCGAGCCGTAATCTTCCAGAGTTTAAGCAACTGGATCAGCGCGTCAGTTTTCTGTTTGTTGTCGTCAATCACCAGCGCAAAAGACATCTTACATCTCCGCCATCAGCCTGCCCATCTGGCTTACATCATAACCGGGCATGTTAACGACTGCCTGTTGAAATGCGCGATCGTCCAAAACCACAAATAAGGGGACGAGCAAATCACTTTCCGCAAAAACCTTCGGGATGAGCAGTTGATAAGTCTCCTGAAAGAGCGGGATAAAGTCCAGGCTCAGGGACTGCGCCGCTGCCGGAATACCCAGGCCGCAATCGGCGCGCCCCGAAGCGACTGCCGCCGCCACGCCCAGATGGGTGTATTCTTCCTGAGTGTAGCCTTGAACTGCCTCAAAAGGTATCCCAATTTTGGACAACTGGTAATCCAACAGCACACGCGTCCCGGCGCCGCGTTGGCGGTTCACAAAGTGAACCTCGGGCCTGCTGAGATCCCTCAGGCTTTTCACTCCCTTGGGGTTGCCACGCCTCACGATCAGCCCTTGTTCGCGTCCCACGAATCCGTACACCTTCACTGAGACACCACTCAGATATTGGCGGATGTAAGAGAGGTTGTACTCACCGGTTTCCGGGTCCAGCAAGTGCGATCCGGCCAGGTGTGCCTCGCCGCGTTTCAGGGCGATAAGTCCGCCCTGCGAGCCAACGTTGGCCAAGGCCAGCCGCCGGTTATGCTCAGAAAGGAACTGCGCCAGCAGG